>NZ_JAOQKF010000012.1:0-127155 GCF_025567565.1 Muriventricola aceti
CGCCCAGGACGGAAGCCAGCGGCTTCCATCCTGACCGACGCTCTGATTCACTAAGTTCTACCGTGCAGGTGTCCAACTTACACTTGCAATTTGCGAAGAAATTTCTGTTATTGATATTATTGATAAAGAAGAAATCCCAATAAAGTGGAAAGACTTTATTCATACACATCACTATCAATATACAAAAGATTTCTATTCATCATATTTGGGGCTATTTCCTCGCCGTAGCTGTGAAATGGTATTCGCCATGTTTTGCTTAAATGTTTGGGCTGATAATACGAAAGGTTTTCGTAAAGATATGTCCTGGTCGGACTTAGAGGACCAGATATATAATCTGGTTTGTGAAGAACAAGATACGCCGAAAGGAAAGAACTACCCTATTCATTATGCTGCAAGTGATTTTTAAGTACTAAAACAAAAAAGAAGCGGGAGCGTCACCCTCGGTCTAAGCCAAAGGCGGCACTCCCGCCGTATTATTTAGTAGTTGCTCGTTGTTTTACACGGATTTTCTTGTTGTATCTGTGGATCTGTCTTTTTTGTTTTGATGCAGATTGAGCATCTGGCACCTTGATTTGGTTCGTTAACCGTCTAATCTCAGGAAACTTTCCTTCTTCGATATTGCGGGCAGCCTGTATCTGTCCTTTTAATGATAGAATTTGTTTTGCATCTTCTTCAGAACAGGCTTCAGTGCCAATGAGCGGTTTTACCTTCTGAAACGCATCATATATGGTGTTTTGAAGCCCATTAGGTACAGCAAGGGACTGTTCAGGAGTGACCACCGTTCCTGTAATTGGTTTATAGTCAGACGGACCGTAATACTTTACTTTGCGGTATTTAGGCTTGTGTCCATATTTTCTCAGTACACAATCAATCATTTGTCTCAACTGCTTGGGAGAGAAAGGCTTTTTACTAGAGAAAGTCATGTCATCCACATACAAAGTGAATTTGCAACCGCATTGCTTCGCCAGATCAGAGATTTCTGAAAACATATCAGAATAAGCATAGAAAGCCATAATCTGACTTGTTGGGCACCCGGTTGGGATACCACCATTGTATGTTATGATGTCAGTTAGTTTTTCAGCCACATCAGGGGAAGTTTTCAATTTCTGCACAAAAAACTGGTACACAGGTTCTCGTGTGCAGTTATCATAGAACTTTTTAATATCAATAGTCAGAACATATTTTCCGTCGAGATGTGCCTTTCCGTTGTCTATATAACATTTTTGCTTTTCTCCAGAGATAAGCCATTCAGGCCGGATGACCCGGTGAAGCAGGTAAAGAATTCTGCGCTGGATAGCTTTAAGTATCTTATCCGGAGCAGTTATCTCCCTTTTTTCATTAGAATGCTTTTTATCGATTTCAAATTTGTGATACCCGATGATGCTATCAATTATTTTGAGACCACCGGGTTCAAGACACAGAAGATGTTCAAGACGCTTTTTTGTCCGGCATTTATAAAGAGCACATTGAGTGATGTCATATTTTCTAATCGGCGCTTTATTCTTCATCTGGATCACCTGCTGCCGCAGACATACTTTGTATCAAGTGTGCCATCATGTTTCTGACAAAGGCAGTTCCTTTGCCAGACTTTTCTGCTTCATCCATGTTTTCAGAAAGTAGTATCAAAGAAGATAATCGGATACCGTAAATATCCGCATATTTTTGGAGTAATTCCAAAGATGGTTGCTTTTTGTTGTTTTCAATTTCCGAAAGGTAACTCGCAGAGATGCCAAGTTCTGAACTCATTTCACTGGCCTTATATCCATAAATGATACGCGTACGCTTCAATACATCTCCAATCATGCTTGCCACCTCCCAGCTATTTAGGTTCGATCTATAATATCAAAGCCACTTGGCCTAATAAACAAAAATTAGATGGGCTTCCCGTTTGCTGCACCACCTCGTCTTACTTCTTGAACATCTCACAAAAGCACTGGATGATTTGTAAAACCACCAGCAGCACTTCAAGCGCCTTAAACGCTAACCGGAATACGGTCTTGCGCCATTTACGCTTGAACTTGGAACGGTGAGAAGTCCGGGGGGCCGACGAGTTGCCGGGACTGTCCTGCATGAACAGCGATTTCTTATGCTTTTGCATAACATACCTCTTTCGAGAACCACGAAGTATAGTTGGTGTGGCTCCCTCCCGGGAAAGAGTTGGTGCATACAGGACAACCCATCTAATTCCTTTGGGCATGGCCCAAGCTCCCGGCTTGGGCCATGCCGGGCGACGGCGCATCGGGGGTCAAGCCGTGTGCCGCCCCCGTGGGGTAGAACACCGTTAAGATGTTCCGCGAGTGCGGACGCACTCCAATTTGGGGGAGAAGACCAGCAGAGCACCTGCTCTACTTTTCGCTGCAATGCTATAATAGCAAATTACAAGCCACAAGTCAAGATATAATTTCGCTATTTGCGAATAAGTTTTGAAACAAAAAATAGTGGGAGTGTCTCTTTCGGTTTGAACCGAGGGGACGCTCCCACTATGTTATGGAAAGGTGTTCAAAACGGTCTCTCTTCCCTCTTAAATCGTGAAGTGAAATCATACTGCCCCTACACGGAAAAGCCGCCACAGGCGGTTTCTTCGCCCATTTTGAACCCTAATTCCCGCACTTTTTGGAACGGAGGGAAAGATAGTGCGGACAGGACAACACCACCGCCCGGAAACTCTGCTTGTAGGGGTGGACGCAGCCCTTGCAGAGCTTGTTATACTGGCGTCTGCCGTTCTCACCCAGGAAGAACGCCCATTCCAGACGCCATTTCTTGCTCCGGCTCATAAGTCGCCCAGCTCCGGGGGCTTCTTCTGCTGGGCTCTGTCCGGGGGCTTGCGCTCGCCGCACTCCCGTTTGGCCTCCGCCAGCCGCTCCCGGATGGAGGGCTTCTTCTCCGGCGTGGTCCTGCGCGCCTCACCCTGGGCCTTCTCCAGCTCCTCACCCCTGCGACCGTTGTTCAGCACCCCGTCAATCATCCCATAGTCGTCCTCCAGGGTCATCTCGGCGGTGCGGAGAGGGTTCTCCGGCTCCACCGGCAGGGCGATGATCTGCCCGTTCAGGCTGATGAACTGCTCCGGCTGCTTGAAATGTTCCATGTACTTCTGCACCTGCTCCGGGGTCAGGGAGGTGAAGGACTCCTCACCCAGCCCTACCACCAGGAAGGTGCCGGCCATGACGTCGTAAATCTCCCCATGTTCATCCCGCAGGCCCCGGTTCAGCTCCAGGCCGATGAGCTTTCCCTCATCGTTGCAGACCAGCCCCACCGGGTCGGAGAAGGGATAAGCGGTGGCAATATCGCCGCCCACCTCTGCCTGTAACGAATGGAGGCCGGGGGCGATTTCCTTCACATAGGGCTCCTTCATGGGCTCCACCACCAGGACGGTCATCTTCTCCGGGGCGGCGTGCTCCTGGGCCTCCTCGCCGCGGATAGCAAAGGCGCGGGAACCGTTGCCCATGATGAGATACTTCCCATCGTCGGACTGATGGTGCAGACCGTACCCGGCCGCCTCCATCTGCTCCCGGCTCATATCCGTCACATAAAAGGTCCCCCTGGGGGTCCGTACCGTTTCGCCGGTCTCCCGGTCATCCGGGGAGGGCGCCGGGGCCTGCCCGGACAGCTCTGCCTCATACTCCCGGCCTGCCTGCTTCGCAAAGGCCAGCATCTCGTCCACATGGGACTTGTCCGGGTTCTGGATGGCCTCCCGGATTACCGCCGGATTAAAATCAAGAAATTCCTCATAGCCAGTGGCGTCCTTGAACTTCTCAATCTCGGAAGGCAGATAGTCCTCCTGGGTCTGCCCCAAGGCGGCCAGCTTCTCATCCAATGCGGAAATGCGGCCAGCCATCAGGTTTTCATAGATTTCTTCTTTCGCCGCGTGCTCCTCCGGGTGCTCGGCGGCGTACTGCGGGTCGTGCTGGCGGAAGAACTCGTCCATGTCGTAGGCAATGTCCATTGCCCACTCGGATTTTTCCTCCTCAGTCAACTCCTCCGTGTCCTGGAAGGCCATCACCCGGTATTCCTCCGGGATGCTGCCGTGTTCGCCGTCGTAATACTCATGGAAGCTGCTCCCGGTATCCCGCACATATCCCCGGTCGGTGAACTCGCCGCCCTCCTCCAGGGCGATGTCCCGGCCGTATGCCTCATAGTCAATGTAGCCCAGCAGATGCTCCGGCACCTGCATGGCGTCCAGCTCCTCGATGTAATACCGGCCCAGGTCGTCGTGGTCGTGGATGTCGGGGTAAATGTCGTAGCAGTCCAGGTTCTCGGTCAGGTTGATGATCTCCTGTAAGCTGCCCGAATGGTCGCCAATCTCCATGGCCGCCTGGAACCGCTCATATTCATCCTGGCTCATGTCATCCAGTTTGGAGGCCAGGTAGTTCAGTTCGTCCAGGTTTTCGTACTCGCCCAGCAGGTCATAGAGACCGCCCACATAGCAGTTGTAGTCCGTGATGAACCATTCCTCATAGGGCTGCCCGAAGTCGTCTTTCGCGCCGATCCCGATGCGCTCAAAGACCTTTTTCAGTTCCTCCGCCGTGGTGGGGAACTTCACCCATTCACCCACAAGGGCGCCCTCGTTGTATTTGCCCAGGTTGGTGATGAAAGCCGCAAAGGGATAATCCTTGTCATATTCATAATGGGGCATATACGCACCTCCTTACAGCTCCGGCTCAGATTTACCCTTGTGGGGCGCCTGGGCCTTGTTCTTGTTCCTGCACTCCTGTTTGCTCTGTTCCAGCCGCTCCTTGATGGAGGGCTTGCGGTCCGTCTGCTTTGCCTGGGGGCGGTCGTGCTGCCACTCGTCATCCGTGGGGAACAGATAACCCCGGCTGGTGAAGCACCCCCGGTCCTCCTCCAGAGCGCGCCGGCCGAAGGGGGCGGGATCAATGGCGGCCCGGAGGTCGTCCGTCAAGCCGATGGTCAGTTTCTCCTCCAGGTACTCCCATCCCAGATCCTCCAGGGTCTGGACATGGGGCTCCAGCACGAAGCAGTCCACATTTTTCTCAAATTCCAGGAACTGCTCCGCCGTGGTCAGCCGATAGGGGGTCTCCTGCACAGCGGCCAGAAGGTCCCGGTCCTCCGGGGAGAGGGCGGCAACGGCTTTCGCCACCACCGTCAGTTCCTCCCGGCCCATGTTCTGTTCCGCGCCGCCCAGAGAAATATCCGGGATCGTCTTATCTGCCATTCAAGCTCTCCTTCCGTTTGGGGAACTCCAATTTGAAGCGGACATACTTTTCGCCGGTATCGTCCAGCACCACCACCGCGTCATAGGCGGTGCCCTTCTTTTCAGACCACATCCCCTTGACGGAGGTGCGACCCTTTTTCAAAAGGTCAGCAGCCATCTTACGGGTCAGCTCCTTTTTGCGGGAGGTCCAGAAACGGTCATCCTTCCACAGCACGAAGCGGCAGGAGCGGTCGGAGCAGTAAAAATTCTTCTTCCCCTCGTAGACCGGCATGCCGCAGCGGGGGCAGACACCTATGGCCTCCCGCTCCGGGGCGAACAGCTTCTGGCCCTCCTCGGAGATGTGGGAATAGGTCTTTACCAGCTCCCGCGCCATCCCGGTGATCCCCGCCATAAACTCGGCGGGGTCCGCCTCGCCTCTGGCGATGGCGGTCAGCTTCTGTTCCCACTCCGCCGTGAGCATGGGAGAGGTCAAAGTATCCGGCAGGACGGTGACCAGGTTGATCCCCGCTTTGGTGGGGATGAGGCTTTTGCCCTTGCGCTCGGCGTCCTCCGGCATATCGTCTTTTCCGGCAGTCTCCATCGCCGCCAGGAGAGTATCCTCTGAAAGCTTTTGTCAAGGGGGTGCGTGGATATTTTTCATATTACTTACGCAGATTCTCTCTCTGCTTCTGCCTGAATAATGCGTTTCAATCTGTCCTCAGCAGTCAAACCGCTACTATGGTCAAAAAACACTTTGACTTTATAATTTGTTTTGCCTTGCTTAATCACAAAAACTCCATCCGGTTTGTTTTTCTCCGAATGGTTATTTGGGGTGGGTAGTGTACTGTTCACGATATTTGTCATACGATATTCCTCCTAATTAAATGAAAAAAGCCCGACAAGGAAAGGTCTGACAACGAAGTTCCGACAACGGACATCAGAAAACCTTTTTTCTTTATCGGGCGATACTATCTTTTTACTATTTCCTTTTTCTTTATAATATTGATTGTCATGGTTGTCAGAGAGGGAAAAGTGCCGCAATATCAAGACTTTCGGGATTTTCGCCCGACAACCAGACCGACAACCGGCTCGACAACCGAAACGACAACGGGCTTTTATTTTTGCTTCAACCATTCTTCCGGAAGTCCTAACTGTTCCATTTCCTCTGTCGGGATTTCTTGAAAACCATCCATGCTGTTGTCAGGCTCGTTGTCGTTCCTGATACGCTCCCAGCCTTTTTGTCTGCGGTAAGGCTCTGGAAAATACCTCGGATTGCTAAACGCCCTCCAGCCTGTGATGGTGTTATTCATAATGTCATTGATCTCTCGCAGTTCCCATTGTTTCGGTTCGTCATAATCATGCCCCAGTGCTTCCTTATAAAGCTGTTTGGAACAGACCATGCTGCCGGAATAGCGTTCCAGATAGTCTAAAATCTGTCCTGCCTTTGTGTCCTCCGGCATAAAATCCTTTTGGTGGGCTTTCAGATAATCGTTCATAGCCGGACTGAATCTCAGACGGAAATTGCCGCTTCTGTAAATCTCCATAGCTTCTGCCCACATCTGATTGATATACTCTCTGGAAGCCTGTTCATCCGCCAAAATATGAACCTCAGCCCTTTCAGGATAGACCATAACCGGAACGAAGCGGCGGTTGCCTGTTCGGTCAAGGGGAAGAAAGTCAAGGGTATTAGAAGAACCTCCAAACACACATTGTCGTTTTCTGTCTGCCGGATGTGTTTCATACGGTATCTTATAGGTTTCCTTTTGGCGGCTCAGAAAGGACTTGATTTCTTCAATGCTCTTAGCGTTGGCGGTTGCAATCATTTCCGACATTTCAATAATCCAATGCCCCTGCATTTTGCGGTACACATTTTCATCATCCAGCTTTTTCAAGTCATCAGAGAACCAGTCATCATTGACCGCAAGCAAACGGAAGAAAGAGGACTTTCCAGCTCCCTGACCGCCCACAAGACAGAGCATAACCTCAAATTTGCACCCCGGCTTAAAAGCTCGTGAGATAGCACCCAGCAGAAACAACTTCAATGCTTCATAAGTGTAATCATCTGTATCAGAACCGAGAAAACGGTGCAGACAGAAGCGTATGCGTTCCGTTCCGTCCCATTGCAGGGCATTAAGAAAATCACAGACAGGGTGGTAACGGTTTTCGTTGGCAATAACCGCAACTGCGTCTATGATTTTCTTCTCTACGGTCAAACCATAGTTTTCTTCAAAATATAGGAGCAGATATTTCACATCCACATCCGTCAATGTCGGGCTGTCACGATACCAGCCGAGGGACTTCACAATGTCGATTCTTTCGGTCAGAAGATTTTTTCGGATAGCCCCTTTCAAAAGTGGGTCATATTGCAGAACACGCTTATAATTTGCGGCAGTATTATAAACCTTACCTTTCTCGCTCTGCTCTAAGCTGTTTCGGATTTCTTCTACTGTGCATGGTTCTGTCTGCTGACAATTCTGCAATTCGCTGTTCATGTTTTAACGCCTCCTTTCTCTGTTCTGCCACAAGTGCTTTTCGTTCCTCCAATGAACCATACAGAAGAATATCAAGCAGATATTCGATATAGTTCTTCTTATACAGTGCTTCTGCAAACAGGGGACTCCATTCCTCATCCGGCTGTTTAGGAGCGTATTTCTTTTCCCATTCTCTAAGAAGATGAAAATAATCCGTCAGCACCTTGTAGCAATGATTTTCTTCTTTTTGATATTTCTGCTCCGGTGTCGGCTCACGAATACGAGGGCGGACACTGGGCTTTTGTCGGCTGTCATAGTTAAGACCAAAATCTTCAGCAAGTTTAACAGCAGCTTCTCTCAGCCCGATACCGAATAGCTTCGCTGTCAGATCAACAGCGTCTCCGGTTGCTCCGCAGCCAAAACAGTAATAGCGTTCATCCAGCTTCATACTGGGGGACTTATCCGAGTGAAACGGACAACACGCCATACCTGTGCGACCCACTTTCAAGCCATAGGCTTCTGCGGCTTGTCGGGCAGTAACATTTTCTTTTACAACTTCAAATACATTCATGTGACTCCTTTCCTGAAACGAAAAAAGCACCTGTCATTTTCAAAGTGAAAACAGCAAGTGCTTTAGAGTTCCATATCCTGTTTTTTGCTTTTCGCCTGATTTGTCCGGCTGACTTCACGCTCTGCAATTTCTTTCTTTTTGCGGCTCAACTGCTCTATAATGGAACTTTTGGCTTTCTTCTTAATTTGCTCCGTTCCGGCTTTTTTGACCTCCGGTTTCATCAGCGTAGTTTGGATTTTCTGAATGGTTGATTTCATAGCATTTGTGATTCTTGCAATCACGCCATCCAATCGTTTCGTTGCATACTCGATTTCTTTCTTTGAAGCCTTACGCTCAGGGGAGAGAACCCACGCTTTAGACTGCTCCACAAGCTTAATATCCTCCTTGTGCGTTTCCAGTTTCACAGTATCAGCAACGACCTCAACCGCCTTGTCATAGGCAATATCAGCAACCTCATCCACCAGAGCTTCCACATCCTCAATCTTCATCGTGAGTTCTTCCAACTTTTGCTCCTGTGCTGCCAGTTGCTCCTTTTGCTTGAAAAGAATATAGTCCTGTTTTTCCAGATAAGCACGACCACCATATTCTGGTTCTTCTTCCAGTTGTAAGCCATGCTTTTTCGCCACATCAAACAGAAGCACTCGACAGGCTGAATCGAAAGTCATCTTGCGGTTGTTTTTTCTTCCGACCGGCTTCTCCGGTTCCGGCAGTTCAAACCCCAGTGCTTCCAAAGCCTTTTCCTGTTGTGGGGCAATCTCCCCATATTGATTTTCACAGTCGAACACATGACGCTCGTGAATATGAGGGGTGCTTTCATCCAAGTGCAGCGCCCAATTCAGGATATGGACATGAGAGCCGAAACGCTCATTTACGATTTCCATAAATTCTGTGACGATCTCAATGAGCAATTCCGGTGGAACATGATTATCAAGCGTTCCAATCTGATAGACCGTTTCCTCTGGACAGGTCTTTTTGCTTTTGAGTAAATCTCCGGTTTCCTTATTCCTTTCAGGGTGTCGGTTCTTCACATTTCTTTCGTTCTGTCCGGTCACAAATTCACGATACCGCTGACGATAAAAAAGCTGTTCCACATCTTCAAAAGTGGCAGACAGTTCATTTTCCTTTTCGGGATTTTTGAAATTGAAGCCATTGTAACAGTCCCAATAGAGATTTAGTTTGGCTCGTTCTTCGTCAATGTGTTCGCTGTTGGCAATGTCAAAACTGCGGTCATTGTGCTTCGGATTATAAACGCCATTCTTTCCGGCTCGTCCATTGTGTCTTGTTAATTTCACATGAGTTCCTCCTTTTCTTTTTGATTTCCCCGACAGGGGAGAAGGGCAGCGAAGCTGATTCCTTGCGGCTTTCTGCGTCAAGTAATACCCAGTACTAAGTGGCGAAACGCCACTTAACTGGGCAAGGCTGCCGCCCTTGACCTGCACAGGGGTATTGCATTCCCTGTACCCATGCACAAAGGGTTGCACCCTCTGTACTCCCGCCCGAACAAACTGACTTCGCCCTGTCCCAAGCTCCGTCAGTTCCTTCGGTTTTACAAAACAGTCCACCGGACTATTTTGCAAAAAGAAAAACCGACGCATGATCGCTTTACGCTCAATACATCGGTTTCTTCATCGGACCTTGACGGTCATATTCAGTTGTGGCAGATTACAGATAATCTGCAAATAGATAAACAAAACTCACTAAATCCTTAAAATTCAATTTCCATCGTTTCATTCTTTCCATACTCAAGAGCATCACAACGGCAAATATTATTTTTCTTAATATTTATCTCGTCACTAAAAAATAATTAAAAATGTCTGATTTTGAAACAGGCTTATTGCTACTTGCCTAATGTAACAATTAAAAGCTCAGGAGTATTGTTAATTCGCACAGGAATGATGGAATTACCCAATCCACGACTTACTACCATATCAGTTTTTTCTTTGTGATAAACACCTTCTGTATACTTTGGAAAAAATCCCTGATTAGGAGCAATTAAACCACCAATGAATGGAATACGGATCTGCCCACCATGAGCATGACCTGCTAATACCAAATCAGCACCCAATGCAACATAATTATCAAAGAGTTCAGGTCTATGGCAAAGAACGATATTATACATTTTCTTGTCCAACAACGGCTCCATTTTTGTCTCTACAATTGCCCCTTGAATACCACCCATTGTATCTCGCTCAACAAAATCTGGATCTTGAATACCTATAATGTTAATATTTGAATTTCCTTTTTTTATAAGTTCACATTTATCGTCCATTATATGAACTCCTGCATCAAGCAGTAGTTTATGCAAATCATCATAATTATCAAGCCAAGCTTCATGATTTCCAGTAACATAGTAAATCGGGGCTATATCTCTGGCTTCGTAAATAAATTTCTTTGCTACACCGAAATCTGTGTGAGAAGAATCCACAAAGTCACCTGTTATCACAATTATATCAGGTGCTTCTTTTTGTAGCTGCTCAGTTAATTTTCCATTCCAATCATGGTTGTGTAGGTCTGACACAACAGCAATTTTATACCCATAAAAATCTTTGGGAATTTTGTCATTTATAATGGAGAGATGCGTTGAGGTAAAATGCATATTCGTCCAAAATATCCAGCCAATTAGTACAACTAAGATAATCAAAATTAGCACAATCAAATTTCTTCGTTTGTGTTGCCCTCCAACTACTATTTTCATAATTATCCTCCTTTGAATTAACTACAAATGGTGCCACTGCTTATTCAGTAGTGACACCATTTGTTAGATATTACTTAAAATAGTTATGAAATAGAATAATTACTTCATTCCATCTCCATTGGTAGCAACCAACTTATTATTGATGATACGACGGCAAGAACCATTGCTGACTTTAGTCTTAACCGCAGAAACAATCTGAGCTTCAGACTTATTGGAAACATCAATAGATCTACCAATACTATGTAATATTATACCTGAAAGCAATCGAGAAATCAATTAATATATTGTAAATTTAGATACAAGAAAATATTTGCAACACAATTTCCATATATTAAAGACAGAGCGATACTTTATATCCCCCATATGTAATTGCAGTCAAAACATCAGGTCTGCACCTGACATTTTAACCGCATATCAGCCCTTATTATCACACTATCCCTGTTGACTGTTCAGCCCATGCTTTTTCGCATATTCACTGGCTTTCTGTCTGCGTTCCTCGCTGTAAGGCGGCAGGAAGCGGATAGACAGACGGGACTTTGCCAGCACATAAGAAACACCGCCTTGAACATTGGATTTTTCCAGTCGGCAAAGGTCAGGGTACTTCTTAGTAAAAGCAGCCAGCCTCTTTTTCAATCCGGCGTTGTGGGTATAGATATTTGCCTTGTCCTCGCCCTCATTAAAGAGAACGATTGTTTCTTTCTCAATCTTCGTCAGTCTCGTCATAGCAGCCCTCCCTATGGTCTTTCAACACACGCAGCTTGCGGTAAAAGCAGCGATACCACCTTTCAACACCCTCAGCACTCAGCTTGACGGAAAGCATATAAAACAACTTCTTCGCCGCCGGATCGGGTGCAAGGGCAGCCACCATACGCAAACGCTCGACAGTTGCTTTCAGGTTCGGACAGCCAAAGGCATAAAGGGCTTCCATTTCATTCCGGTTCATCTTCATTGTGTTTTCCTCCTTAAAGTTTGATAAATGAAAAGCGACAGACACTTCATAAGGAAATACCTGTCGCTTCGTTTACGATATAAAAATGTTGGTTTTGGACTTGATAAAATCAGCAGTAAATCATTTCCTGTCTGATGATTTCCTCGGCTCGGTTACGGATAGAGTTCATGGACTGTACCCACAACATCTGATTGTCTGCTTTCATGGTTTCGGTCACGCCCTCGGCTTGTTTCATCTGCTCAATGATAAGGCTACACCTTTCCGCTGCCTGTTCGTTCAGGTCAGCAAGGTAAGTATGCAGTTCGCCGGATAAACAGAGGGCAGAGAACCTTGTAGGGCGGTACTGCTCCAAATATGTCCTGTGCAGTCTGCCCCACATACCGATAGGGCGGTGTTCCTCCGGCAGCTTCAAGTCCGGCACATAGTAATCGCCCACAAGAACATAGTCCAGACCGTTGCTTTCGTCATGGATTCGTGGTTTCAATTCTGTCATGCTATTTTTTCTCCTTTCACTTTTTGCCGATTTGATTTGGTTGCGGCGTTCTGTTCGACACGCACATTGCTATCAGAATTATTTTCTTCTGCTATACGCTCATGTTCAGCAAATTCTTTTGATTTCTCACGAATCTTTTTCATATACTTACGATTGGATTCTCGTTTTCTGCGAAGTCGTTCCGCCTCTTTTTCAGCAGCAATCCTTTCTTCCTCTGTTGGTTCATGCTGCTCCACAGGTACTTGAAATTGCCCGACATAGTTAAGATATATCTCCACCTCTGTGGTGCGGTCTGCACCTTTTCCCTGTGGCTCGTGAACCAGTATTTTGTCTATAAATTCATTTATCATGGCAGGAGTAAGCTCTGTAATGTTCTCATACTTTTTAACCAGCTTTAGAAAACGCTCCACATTATTTTGACCGCCTATAATTCGTTGCATATCAGCGGTGTCAGTCTCAATAATCTTGTTTAGCTCGTTCTGCTCATTTTCATAATCAGTAAGCATACTCTGAAAAAGCCTGTCCGATAATCTTCCAATCACATTATCCTCATAGATTTTCCTGATAAGCATATCCAATTCGTGAAGTCGCTTCTGATTTCTTTCAATGCGTTTTTTTACAGTTTCAGAAACAGCAATATCTTTCATCGCCGATTCTTCTTGCAAAGAATAGACAAACTCCTGCTCATTCAAAGAAACATAATGGCAAGTTTCCTGTATGGTTTTTAGAATGATGCTTTTAAGTGCTTTTGTTGAAATATGGTGGCAAGTACAATGCCGGTCATATTTCTGACGCCCAAGATTATATGTGGAACATTCATAACAATCTGCCGGATTGGAATAACTTGTCCTTTTTTCTCCTTTAGCAGTATAATATATTCTTTCTCGCCCTTTTCGTTCCCTGTGATTATACATTGGCGCACCACAGTCAGCACAGTAAATCTTTCCGGTCAGAACATTAGGCTCGCCCATAGGATCTGCTTTTCTTACATTCTGTCTTAACTTTTGAGCAAGCAGCCATGTTTCTTCATCGACAATAGGCTCTTGTGTATCATCAAAAACCACCCAATCTTCCTTATTTGCCCTTTTCACTTTTTTGTCCTTATAGGAATTTTTGAATGTCCTGAAGTTGACAGTCTTTCCGATATACTCTGGTCGGGCAATCAGAGTAGTAACCTGATTTCCTCGCCACATATACGGATTTTCTTTGTCATAGTTGCTTGCATGATTTCCAAGTCCCTTTTTCCCAAGATAATAAGAGGGTCTTTCAATTTTTTCTTCTGAAAGTTCTCTTGCTATCTGATAAGGTCCTTTTCCCTCAATAGTCATACGATAAATTCTGCGGACTACTTCAGCAGCTTCTTCATCAATAATCCAATGGTCGGGGTTTTCGGGGTCTTTCAAATAGCCGTATGGTGGGATATTACTTGTATGCGCATTGCCGGAAGAACCTCTGGATTTCAGTACAGCTTTAATTTTCTTACTTGTGTCCCTGACAAACCACTCATTCATGATATTCAGAAAAGGGGCAAACTCACTGGTTTCTTGACGGTCACTGTCAATACCATTATTGATTGCTATAAATCGAACTTCCTTTTCTCTAAACAGAATATCAGTGAAAAAACCTACTTGCAGATGATCTCTGCCGATTCTGGACATATCCTTGCAGATACAGGCAGTGATTTCTCCGTTTTTAACGCCTTCAACAAGTTTATTCCATGAAGGTCTGTCAAAAGTCGCTCCACTCCAACCATCATCGGTAAAATGAACAAGATTCGTAAAGCCATGTTTTATAGCATAATCTTCAAGCATTTGCTTTTGATGAACGATACTATTACTCTCGCCAGCATTATCGTCATCACGAGACAGTCTTTCATACAGAGCAGTAATGCCATTGCTTCTATCTTTTTTTCTTCTCATGCTGAACTCCTTTCTTCAATTCCTATCCACTCCTTACGCTCACAAAATATCACATCCGTGTAGGCCTTGGGCGGGGCGGTGAAGTGCTCGGTGACAGCGGCCTCCACCTGGTCAAAAAGTTGACCCTCGGTGAAATCCGGCAGGGCGGCGGGTCCCGCCTCGTCCTCTGGCTCCTCCTTCAGGGAGGCGCGGAAAATGCGGTCGATTTCGCGCCAGCCCTCGGAGAGGATGCGCCGCCCCTTGGCGGTGAAGGTCTGCCCGCCGCAGGTAAAGGTTGCCGTGACCGCCTCATACACATAGGGTTCCGCCGCCGCACACAGCAGCTCCCGGCACACCAGCAAAAGAAGGTTCCGCTCACCCACAGGCAGAGCGGACAGGTCGGCCTTCTCCAACTCCAGCGTAGGGATAATGGCGTGGTGGTCGGATACCTTTTTGTCATTCACCAGCAGGGACACATCCGGGAAGAACTCCCCGCCCCCGTCAAAGGGCGGCACCTTGGCCGCCAGGTGGAGGACCGCCGAAGCGGTCTCCGCCATGTCGGCGGTCAGATACCGGCTGTCCGTCCGGGGATAGGTCAGCAGCTTCTTCTCATAGAGGGATTGCGCATAGTCCAGCGTCTGCTTGGCCGTATAGCCGAAGATGCGGTTTGCCTCCCGCTGGAGGGTGGTCAGGTCGTAGAGCTTGGGCGGCACCTCTTTCTTCTGTTCACGGGTGACAGAAGCGCAGACCGCCTCCGCGCCGGCACAGGCCGCCCGCAGGGCCTCCGCCTCCTCCGGGGCGGCAATCTTCTCGGACACCGCTTCGGCCCCGCCCAGAGTCAGGCGCACATGGTGGTACTTCTCTTTGCGGAACATTGTGATTTTGCTGTCCCGGTCCATCAGCATGGCAAGGGTGGGCGTCTGTACCCGCCCCACATTCAGGGTGCGGTGGTAGAGGACGGAGAACAACCTTGTGGCGTTGATCCCGATGAGCCAGTCCGCCTTTTGGCGGCAGAGGGCGGACTGATACAGCGGGTCATAGTCCCCACCGGGGCGCAGGTCGGCAAAACCCTCCCGGATTGCCGCGTCCTCCATCGAAGAAATCCAGAGGCGGGAGAAGGGCTTGGAGCATCCGGCAGCCTCATAGACCAGCCGGAAGATCAGCTCGCCCTCACGCCCGGCATCGCAGGCGTTGACCAGCTCGGTCACATCCTCCCGCTCCATGAGGAGCTTCAAATTCTGGAAGGCGTCCTCTTTGCCCTTCGCCAGCACATAACAGAAGGGCTCCGGCATGATGGGAAGGTCGTCATACTTCCACTTCTTATAGGCGGGGTCATACCCGGCTGCGTCCATCGGGGACATCAGGTGTCCCACACACCAGGAAACGATGAGCCCATTTCCTTCAAAACAGCCATCGGCCCTGGATGTGACACCCAGGGCCGACGCAACGGCTTTCGCAACACTCGGTTTCTCGCAGATCACCAGCTTCATTTCGTATCCTCCGTTTCTTCCTCCTGTTTAGGTTCGTCCTCGTTGATATATTCCTCCTCATCCGCAAAATCGTAGTCGTCCGGGTCCGCGCTGGCCTTGGACGCCTGCTTGGGACGGATGAACTTGATATAGGCGAAGGCTCCGCCGCCGCCCAGCACCAGCAGCACCAGGACCAGCGCCAGGGCGCCCATGCCCCCGGACTTCTCCTCCTCCGGCTCCGGTTCGGGTTCAGGTTCCAGCTCTGCGCCGGCGCACTCGGTCATATTCTCCGCGCACACCTCGCAGGAAGTGTTCACCGCCCCGGCCTGGCATTTCTCCGTACAGGTGCAGACCGCCGGGGCCTTCTGGGTCTCTCCATCCTCCATCAGGGCCATGAGGTCCGCTTCATCCACCTGGTTGAGGAAGTGAACGGCGGTCTCCGCGTCCTCGTTTGCCCGGTCAATCAGGATATAGAAATAGTTGCCCGCCTTGGTGGTGACCGTGATAATCTGCTTGTTGCCGTAGAAATCGCCCACCAAGGTTGCGTTGCCCTCCGGGGTCAGGGGGACGCCCTCCGGTTCCATGCCCCCGGTGGCCTCCTCTGCGGGTTCCTCCTCGATTGGCTCCGTTACTTCCGGCTCGGCGGTTTCTGTATAATAGGGTTCACCCTCCCCGCCGCCAGCGAAGGCAGGGACAGCAAAGGCCGTGGCACAGAGCGCCACGGCCAGAGCCGCCGTAAACAGGCGGATGATCTTCTTATTCTTCATACTCGGTGTCCTCCATCTCATTCTCGCCGGGGTCCGCCGCGGCCTCCGCCTCCATCATGCCCTCCGGCAGGGTGATGAGGCCGCTGGCGTAGGCCTTCAGGAAGGCCGTCAGCTCCCGGTTGTCCATCTTCACCGCCTTGACCATGCGGACGATCTCCAGGTTCTCCTCCTCGGTGAGCTGGGCCTCCAGGGTGCGGAGGCGCTTCTGCTGTTCGGAGATCTTCTCCCTGGTCTTTTCAATGTCACGGCGGATCTTCTCAACAGTTGCCATGTGTGCAAAACTCCTTTCCAAATCGTTCTTTCCATGAATAGTTCCGGCCCAGGCCCTGGACCGTTTTCAAATTGGGGCGGGCGTTGTCCTCCAGGACGATGGCCCGCCGGAACAGGTCCGGGTGGTAATCCCGCAGATAGATGATTTCCTCCGCCCTCATGCTGGGGCAGAAGAAACAGGAGGACTTGCCCGGCTGGGGAAGTCCCGCATCATCAATGGCCCGCTGGCAAGCCGCCCGGTCCCATCCCCATTCCATCAGGGGATACCACTTGCTGTATTTTCGGTCGGCCAGGTCGCCCAGCAGAACCTTGTCGCTGCGGTAGCCCTCGCCTGCGTCGTAGCCGATGAACTTGACCACCCGCTTGCCCGCCGCCCACGCCTTTTGACACGGCGGGTAATGGTTGCAGAACTTTTCCTGCGGCCCGATCTTGTGTTTCAGGGAACACCGCTTTAAGCCATAGGCCATAGACGGCAGAGTGCCGCTCTGCAAACACTCCTGTTCCAAGGTCAGCCGCTTTCCGTCCCGCGTGGTCTTATACACTCTGGTGATGGGCGGCATCCCGTGGTCCTTCAGCCAGCGGTCCATGATGTCCAGGTAGGTATAGGTGTGGGGATGCTCCGCCCCGGTATCCGCAAAGAGGATCAGGTCTACCGGGATACGGTGCTGGTGCAGACCGACTAAAAGGGCGGTGCTGTTGACACCGCCCCCATAGGAAACCATATTGATGTGTGTTTCACCTCCCATCAGTTGTACGGAGGTCTGGCATACGCATAAAAATGGGACTGCCAGTAACTCGTTTCTATGGATGTGTAATTGATATGGTCGCCGGCGTGGATCATCATGCCATCTCCCACATAGATGCCCACATGGGAGATACCGCTGGTGTCATAGGTGCCCACAAAGAACACCAGATCGCCCGGCTGGGGATCGGATACCGGCGTGGAGATATTGTAGAGCCCCTGGGCGCCTAGCCGCCCGGTGTTGCACAGGCCGGTACTGGTCAGCACATAGCTGACGAAGCCGGAACAGTCGAAGGAGGTCTCCGGGCTGCTCCCGCCCCACACATAGGGATACCCCAGGTATTTCTCCGCCTCGGTGATAAGGGTGGCAAACCTCTCGTCCGTCAGGTACTCGGCGGGGATGTCCCAGGCCGTGGGCGGGTTCTCGATGTACTTGCCCACATACCCGGAGGACGGGAACAGATCCGGCCGGTTCCCCAGGGTGGACATATACAGGGCATACATGGAGAGCTGGTCCTCGCCCATGATGTAGACCGGCACATGGGAGAGATCGAAATTTTCCAGGGTAACGGTGCAGATGTACCAGGTATAGGGAACCTCTACCTCGTACTCGTTGCCCTCGCTGTCCGTCCGGGTCTCGGTGCGGTAGCGGGTCTCTGTTGTGACTGTTTCCGTAAGGATGTACTGCTTGTCAAACAGCATCTCCATATCCCCTTGTACCTCGTCCAGGGTGAACACCCCTTCGTGAAGCGCCGACAGGATGGACAGCAGCACATAAGGGTCATGCCCAATCTTATCCAGGTCAAAGTGGTACTCGTCGTAGTCGTGGGTGGCCTCGTAGGTGTCCAGGTATTCTTGCAGTTCCACCTCCATCTCACAGTAGGCGGCCTCAGCCCCGGTCAGGTCCGCGTCCTCTGAAAGATAGGAGGACGCCACCAGGCCGGAAGTCTCGCCCCCGAACATAGAGGTGCAGGACTGCATCAGCCCAATGATGAGCATGAGGATCAAGCCAATCCCGCCCACGATGAGAAGGGTGTGTTTGTTTTTGGTGACGAAGCCATCCAGCTTCTGGGCGATGGTCCCGCCGCCCTTCTTTGCGGCGGAGGCGGCGGTCTGGGGCGCTTTGCCTGCGGCCTGGGCCGCGCCGGTCCCGGCCCGGTGCGCGGCGGCGTACTGTTTTTGCAGCCGCTTTTTCTGCCACAGGCGGGAGATGGGGTTGCTGGACGCAAGTTGGGGGTTCTCCATGACTGACTTCTGCCAATAGAAATCCGCGTTGGCTTTCACCGCTGCCTGCTCCGCCTGCTTCACATCCCGCCAGGGTTTCAGCTTACGGTCTGCCCGCGCCTGGTGGAAGCGGCGGCCGCCATAACCCACGGCCTTCTCAATCTGCCGTTCTCTCAGGTGACCGGCCTGAACACCGGAGTTCTCGCCCTCCACCTTGCTCACCTCGCCGTGGAGGGTGGACTTGACCTCCTGCATCGGCCGGGACAATGGGTTGCCATGCTCCTTGCCGGGGGGCTTCACGGGGACGGCGGCTTTTGCCGCGTCCAGCTTATCCGCCGCCTTGTTGGACTTGCGGACTGCTTTTTTCAGCTCCGGCGCCGCCCGGTCTGCCTCCGAAAACTGCAAACGGGAGGAAGGGCGGTCCCTGGCCGCCTCACCCTCCCGCGGAAGGTGTCGCGCCGCTTGCGCCGCGCCTTTTTCGTCTGGTGCCGTTCCACATGGCCTTCCGCCTCGTCCGCCGCCCGGCTCAATGTCCCCGCCGTTTCATCAGCGGAGGAATAGTCCTGTTCCGGGGGACGGTCCGAAACATGGGTGGCCTCGCCAGTCACCAGGTTCACCGAAATGGCCCCGTTACGGGTCATCTTCTGGGCCTCCTTCTCGGAGGCTTTCCATTCCTGCATTTATCCGTCACCTCCTCCGTAGGGGCAGATGCTGGCGCACGCCCCGGTCTCAATCATGGAAATATAGTGAAAAATGGGATAGGCCTGGGGCGGGCAGACCGCGTTGCCCAGGGTTTTCAGCCGCAGCGCCCGGTCCTTCGTGTCCTCTGTTATGCGGGGGATGTCTGCGGGTTCCTCTCGCCAGAGGATACGGCCGTCCATCCTTTCGGGAAGCCCATAAGCCATTCCACCCAATCCGGGTTCAGCGCCGCCTTCTCCGACAGGGGTTTCTCCTGGTGGATCACCTGGGCCGAAAGGTTGCTGGACGGGGACTTGCCCCGGAAGGCCGTGGGTTTCAGGGTGGAGCGGTAGCCCTCCGACGCCGCCGGTGTCAGGTAGAACACCGCCGCCGACAGGCTCAGGCTCCAGATGCTCCCGTCCCTGCTCCGCTTGCGGAAGATTCCATTGTCCGACAGGAACACATCCAGGTTTGCCGCATCCCTGCAGGTGGATTTGTCGGAGGCAAGGGGCGTGGGAAATATCAGCCGCGACGATAAAAGTTCGCTGGCGCTCATGCCACGCGCCGACGCCGCAAGCCGGAAATACGAATGGAAGAACAGCGTATCCCGCTTTTGCCAGGTCAAAAATCGTTTTGTCGAGCCCCATATTGATGAAGCCAGCAACATTTTCCCCAAGCACCCAACGGGGCCGCAGCTTGGTAATAACCCGGCACATCTCCGGCCACAGGTAGCGTTCATCCGCAAAACCCCGCCGCTTTCCGGCGGTGGAGAAGGGCTGACAGGGGAAGCCGCCGGAGATGATGGTGACTGTTTCAAGTCCTGTTTTCTCAAAAAACGCCTCCTTCGTAAATGCGGTGATGTCCCGGAACTTCGGCACGTCCGGCCAGTGCCGCTCCAGGACAGAATAAGGGTAATCCGCCCATTCACACTGGCAGACGGTCTCGAACCCGGCCGCCTCCGCCGCCAGATCCAGACCGCCGATGCCGGAGAACAGGCTCACATGGGTCAGTCGCTCCATACCTCGTCCCCTTCAAGGTCTCCCTCGTCCTGGGGCTCATCCTCCACATCCTCCAGGCGGACCAGGTTGTGGCGGCGGATGATGGACTCCTCCAGGATGTCCTGGGCGGCGTTGCTGTCCTCCGGGAGGCCCAGGCTGCGGCAGAGCTTTTTCAGCACCTTCTCATAGCCACCGGCCTTTTTCTTCAGCCGGAGGAAATCCTTCTCCGTCTCCGCCTCCGACAGGCAGCGGGCCAGGGAGTGATAGAGAACAATCAGGTTGTAGATGTCGCCCACCAGCATACGGAAACTACTGCCGGGGATGATGTACTCATCCCGATATTTCTTAGGCTTCGGCTCCTCCTCCGGGACCACCTCCACCTCGTCCAGTTCCTTGTCCATGAGCCCCTTCAAATCCTTGGGGTCGCCGAACACCAGGTAGCGGCCGGGGATGCCCCAGCCCTGGAACTTCTCCTCGGCGATCTCACCGTACCGCTTCGCCGTGTCCAGCACATGGAGCACGTCCTCCTCGTCCTTGATGCGGCCCGCCAGAAAAGCGAGCTGGTGGAGCAGGCCATACAGATGGACCTCATCGTTGATGTGGGAGAGATAGGTCTTGCCGTTGATGACATACAGTTTGTTTTTCATATTCACGCCTCCGTTTCTGCCGCGTGCTCCACCTCGCTGGGCTTGGTGGTGAGCAGTTTGTAAAGCTCGGTATCCTTTGGGAAGTCATCCGCAAAGGGCAGGATGACATTGTTGAAGAACAGCAGCCCGTGGCCCGGCTCAGAGTTGGTCACATAGGCGAGCTGTTCGGAAGAAATGTTCAGCCGCTCCGCCAGTATCTTCCGGTCGCCCGCAGCCTGGTTGAGCATATAGATGAAGTCGCTGTTCTCCAGAATGTTTTCGATCTCCGGGGAGGAGAGCAGGTCTTTGGGGTTCTGCGTCGCCCCGGTCGGCACGCCGCCCCATTTTCTGAACCGTTTCCAGATCTCCGCCGAATAGGCCGCCGTCTGCTCCTCCTTCAGCAGAAGGTGGAACTCGTCCACGAAATACCAGGTGGAGTGCCCGATGGCCCGGTTGATGGTGACGGTATTCCACACCGCGTCCTGGACAATGAGCATCCCCGGCTTTTTCAGGTTCTTGCCCAAGCCCTTGATGTCAAAGCAGACCAGGCGGTTGGAGATGTCCACGGTGGTACGGTGGTTGAAGAAGTTCAGCGAACCGTTCACATAGAGGTCCAATGCCTGGGCCACCCGGTCGGCCTCCTGGAGGTGCTGGGACAACAAGGCGTTCATCAGGTCGCCCAGAATCGGCATATTTTCCGGTCGTGGGTCGGCAAAGTAGGGCTGGTAGATCATCTGTACCGCCCGGTCAATGACGGTTTTCTCAATAGCCTCCAGACCGGTCTTGCTGCCCATGATGAGCTCACAGAAGGACAGTACAAAGTCCGATTTCAGCGCCAACGGGTTTTCTTCCTCGGAGTAGTTGAGGTTGATGTCCAGGGGGTTCACATAGTCGGTGCTGGACGGGGACAGCCGGATCACCTGACCGCCCAGCCGCTTCACCAGGGGCGAATACTCGTCCTCCGGGTCACAGATGATGACATTGTCCTGGGTCATCAGCATGATGAAGGTAATCTCCCGTTTGCAGCTCATGGATTTGCCGCTGCCGGGCGTACCGAACACAAGACCGTTGGGACAGCGGGATTGCTTGCGGTCCAGCAGGATCATGTTATTGGAGAGGGCGTTGAGGCCGTAGTACATGGCGTCGCCGCCCATGAACACCTCCTGGGTAACAAAGGGGACGAACACCGCCAGGGCCGAAGTGGTCAAGCTCCGTTCGATCTTGATACGGTTGAGGCCCAGGGGAAGGCTGCTCATAAGCCCGTCCTCCTGCTGGAAGTCCAGCCGGGTCAGAAGGCAGTTATAGGTCTGGGCGACGCTGGCCGCCTGGGATACGGCGATCTCCAGCTTTTGACGGGTCTCCGCCGTGTGCAGCACCAGGAAGGTCATGTTGAACATTCTCTCGTTGCGGGATTGCAGGTCGGTGAGAAGGTCCTTCGCCGCGCCGCCGTAAGTAGACAAGTCGCTGGGGAGTATGTCCATATCGTAGCCGCTGCGCACCGCCCGCTTCTGTTCCTGTATCTTCATGGCGTCCAGGTCGGTGATCTTCCGCTTGACCATTTTGATGGCCTCGTTCTGGTTGATGCCCCGGATATGCATGGTCACCATGATATTCCCGTCCGCCTCTATGAAGTCGGTGAGGATGCGGTCGTGCATCTCCGGCGCCAGAATTTGCAGAAAGGATACCGCCCCGTACCGTTTGCCGATGCGGAAGGTGCGGGTCTCCCCGAAGTGGAAGGAGGACGGAGAGATGAAGTCCTTCACCGAAAGGCCGCTGGCCGGGAGCCAGTCCCACTCAAAGGCGAACTGCTCGCCCTCCGGGTGGAGGATGTTGTAAAGCAGCTCCAGCCGTTCCTTTCCGTCCAGCACATGAGCCGCTGCCCCCATGACCTTGAAGCGGTTCAAGGTGTCGGTCTCAATGCGGGCAAACCGGGCCCTCGCTGCGGGAAGGTTCTCCGCCTCGATGGTCAGGGTCACATACTTGGTTTTCACATAGCCGTTGTTGCCCCGCTTATACTGCATCCGCAGGATGTCCACCGCCTCGTCCCGGATGGGGTCCAGATCGTTGCCCTGTCTGCGGATGCCGAACAGTTCGTCGGCGGCGCTACCTCCGCTGCGGCTGTCCAAAGTGACCTGGACGCCGACGGAGGGATTATAGCCGTTATAGAAATCGCAGAGGCTTTCAAAGATGCTCCGCTGGTCCTCCGGCCCAGCCAGGCGGTAATTCACATCCTCAAAGGCAATGGTTTTGGAGAAGGTCCTGCCCTCCAGCCTGCACAGGCCGTCGGGGAACATATTCTCAAACGGGATGCTGTCCTGCACCGTACGGGCTTTCCCGTCGCCCTTTGCCTGCCGGATCACTGCCTCAATCTGCTTGCGCTCGGCACGGGTGAGCTTACGCTTTGCCGGTCTTTCTGCCTTTTCTCGCAATCCGCTTCACCTCCTGTTCCAGTCGGGATTGCCGCACCAGGGCGGAATAGAGATTGTTGATCTGGTAGATCCTCGTCTTTGGGCGGATAAACTTATTCTCAATGAGGTGCCCCAGGAACACCTCCAGCGGCTGCCCGTTCTTCTCGTACATGGCGAACAGGAAAAAGGGCAGCATCACCAGGATCATGCAGAGCGCCGCCGTGGTGGTGCCCAGCGCCTCTTTAGTCAGAAAGAAAAGCGGCACGCCGATAATTGCCGCCGCTCCAAAACAAATCACCTGCCGTTTGGTCAGCCCGAACAGGACCTTGCTCTGTACCCGGCTAAGGTCCTTTGGGATCGTTACATAGGCCAAATTTCATACCTCCTTTTATGCGGATGAATCTCATGTATGAGATAGGCTACATAACAAATCGCTTTCCGTGTATATATGTGCTATAATTCTTTAATAAGATGCTCAAACCAGATAAAGGAGATTAAACATGGAAACATATATTGCTATCATAAAAGACTTTCTCGTTGTTGTTGCCCCAATAGTTGTAGCATATATAAGCTATCGGAGTAGCAAGAAAACGGCTCGTGACATACGGTTAGAGCTTGAAAAACGGGGATCACCTCCTTTGCGGGAGGCCCCGTGTGCCGGGACCTCCCGCGGGGTTTACTGGCAAACATCAGGTGGAGAGCAGACCTGACAGCAGAGGAATCAGGGTGAGGCCGATGAGCGCGACACCGCCGCCGGCCATCAGTTGTTTGATGCCCTGGGACTTGGAGGCGGGGTTGTCCTGGCCGTAACCCTCCAAAAGGTTGATGCCGCCCCACACGCACAAGCCGCCGCCCAGGGCGATCACCAAGGTCTGCAATACGTCGATCGCATTAGTGAAAAAATCCATAAATCATAGTTCCTTTCGTTTGTAGAATTGTTATTGAAGGTCCGTTGCGGTCAATTCGTACATCTCGAAAGGCTCATCCGACTTCACAATGGCCGGTTTGCGTTTCATGTACCGTTCAATGTCAAAAATGTTTTTCTTGTCGGCGTCGGCAAGGTACTTGTAGCGGGGATGCTTCGTTATATCAAACTTGTCGCTGAAAAACGGCCGCACCCCGCGAAGCTGCAAGATGCACTTGTTTCCGTCCATCGTTGCGATCTCGTCCTGGGTCATCAGCTCCTTTCCTAATTTCTGATAGTTGAGGCCGTGAGAAACCTGGCTGCCACGGTTTTCCGATTGATTGAAACTGTCAATCGTTTCTTTCCCCAGCAGCTCCGAAATTTCTTTCAGAGTGGATTTCTCCTTGCCTCCCAAAAACAAGGTGCTGTCATGAGGTAAGGCATTCGGGGCATACCACGAGTGTTTTCCGTCTCCTTTTTCGCATGAGTAGTACCCACTCTGTATTTCCCTTTAAATCTTTGAGTTTCTTAACTTGGTGTATTACCAGATTTCTACAGTCTTTTTGGCATAATTCACAAGTATGACGTTCCACTCTCTGTTTGAGAGTGTTAGTCTTGGCATATTTTGAAAACTGCGGAAGCTCGCTTACATTATCAAACTTTGTAGCACATTCCTTCCGTTTATAACCATCCCTGTAGAATGTTGTTGTTTTCATTCCCTGCCTTGTTTCATACGCAACTGTAAATAATTCGTTTCTGCAATATCTCCGCTTAATCTCATGAACATTCGTCTTATACTTGCACGCAAATGTTTTATACATGCTGTATTTCATTACATTGGCAAATCTCCCTATTTTAAAGGAGTCATTCGCTATGGAGTAATAATTATATAGTCCACGGACTTCTGCATTGTATCTTGCGAGAATTTCAATATCGCTCTGGTTTACCAGTGTTCCCCTATGAAGGGCTACAAATCTCTCTTTTCCGTTTTCGTTGATTTTGATTTTCATTGCTTTGTATTCAATTAACTTACCTACCCATTTTTCGCGTGGAACATACAGTTTAACAACTCCTGTCTGACATCTCTGAACCCTTCCGTTAGAAGCCTTCTGTAACGTCTGCACTCTTGATACCGTAATGTCGTAACCTAGAAATCTTGCTCTGTCTCCAGTGTGCGTAACCTTTGTCTTAGTGTCTGACATTTCTAATTTCAATGCTTTTTGCAGGAATATTTTCACGTCTTTCTTGATAGCTTCTGCGTCTGCTTTGCTACCAATAACCCCGATGATAAAATCATCCGCATATCTCGTATACTGCACCCTTTTATAATTACTGTCGTTATAGACGTAAGGTGTTGTAGATTTTTCAATCATTTCCAGTTCCTTAAGATTTTTGCATCTGATTTTCTTTTCTTCATCAGACAGACTATCCCATATCTCTCTGCCCTTTTTCCTATATCTGTATGCCTTACCGACACTGGACTTATATGCAGTAGAAAAATGTTTCTTCTTGGCTTCTGTATTGAAGTTTTCTGCATAATTTTCCATAAATTTGTCCAATTCATGAAGGTAAATATTTGCCAGCACTGGACTGACTCCCGACCCCTGCGGCACTCCGCTATAGGTTCTGTTGAATGTCCATTGTTCCATGTATCCTGCTTTTAGGAATTTCCATATAAGCTGGATAAACGCTTCGTCATCAATCCTCTTTTTCAAGAGGTCGATAACTACATGGTGGTCGAAACTGTCAAAACAAGCGTGTATATCTCCTTCCACAAACCAGTTCGCACCAGTAAAGGTGTTCTGTATCTGTTTCAGTGCTGTCTGACAGCTTCTGTTTGGTCTGAACCCATGTGATTTATTACTGAACACAGGCTCATAAATACTCTCCAAAATCATCTTAACGACTTCCTGCACGAGTTTATCATCCCCCGACTGAATACCCAGAGGACGTTTTTTACTGCTGTTTTTCTTTGCAATATATTCTCTTCTTGCAGGCTTAGGTTGGTAACTTCGGTCTTTTAAGGATAAAATAATCCTCTCAATTCTCTCGTTACCCATGCCATCAATCGTTATTCCATCAGCTCCGGCAGTCATACTGCCATCATTTGCGTAGATATTTTTATACGCAAGCCAATAAAACTCCGGATTGTACAGATTTCTGTATAATCTCTGAAATCTGTAAGTTTCATTCTTTGACTTTTCCATCAAATTTTTCAATACCTCAGTTGGATTTCTCAATGCCTCTCGCACCTTCCTTCATTTTAGTATTTTCTGATAAGCTGCTCCCCTTCGCCATGTGAACGTCATTAACGTCTCGGACTACTATGGGAGCTGTGTGACCATGCCTGTTACCAGGTTTAGGTCATCCCCAGTTAGTAAATACAGGATTAGCATTCAGTGTTGTCGGCACCGACTTTCGCCATTTATCCGCTGTCTTGCGGTTGCTCTTTCATGAGTATCGCTTGCTTTCATAACTGCGAAATGAAACCAACATGAAAAGCATACGTTTCAATCCTTTTCGTATGCGGGGCACGGGTTCCCCCACTCTGGCTATCGTTTAGGCAGTTTAGCTTTGTACCTCATACACTGATTTTTATTCTTAAATATTCTGACGCATAGGATTAGCGCCTTTCCTATTTACGTTCCAACTGGAACAACAACATGCTACACTCCCCTTCGGGTTTCCCCTCTCGGATAAGTTGTAGAATAATAGGTTGTGATTTTTCATCACCTGATACTTTTACCTACCGCTTGCTAAAGGCGGTATCCTGTAAGTACCACGTCGCCAATTTATATTGCGCTGGCGACTTCTGGGCGCACGCAGTTGCCCACGATGGTATCCGCGGCGTCCTTGTAGATGGTTTTTAACTGGCTTTGCGACTGCAAAATAATAGAAGCCGATATTTCACGGCTTCGGATGGTGGCAATCAGCTTATCAAAGTTTGGTATCTGACCGATGTTGGCGAACTCGTCCAGGAGACACCGCACATGGACCGGCAGGCGACCTCCGTAGAAGTCGTCCGCCTTGTCGCAAAGGAGGTTAAAAAGCTGGGAGTACATGAGCGCCGCCACAAAATTGAAGGTGCTGTCCGTGTCTGAAAGGATGACGAACAGCGCCGATTTGCGGTCGCCCAGAGTGTCCAGCTCCAGTTCGTCCTCCGCCATAAGGTCCCGCAGCTCCTGGATGTCAAAGGGAGAGAGGCGGGCGCCGCAGGAAATCAGTATGGATTTTAGAGTTTTGCCCGCCGCCATCTTAAATTTACGGTATTGCTTCACGGCGAAGTGGTCCGGGTGCTCCTTTTCCAGCTTGGCGAACAGGATGTCTACCGGGCTTTGGAACTCCTCGTCGTCCTCCCTGGCCTCCGATGCGTTGATAAGGTCCAGCAGGGTGATGAAGTTGCGCTCCTCCGGCTCCGCCTCGTACCAGATGTACCCGATGAGGGCAGAATAGTATAGCCTCTCGGCCTTCACCCAAAAATCTTCCGAACTCTTTTCACCCTCTCCTTTCGTATTGAGGATGAGGGCGTTCACCAGTTTCAAAATGTCCTTTTCGCTGCGGATATACGCCAAGGGGTTATATCTCATGGATTTTTTGAAATTGATGAGGTTCAGGCTTTTGATGCGGTATTGCCTGCGCTCCAGCAGGGTCCCTACCTCGCATAATATCGTACCTTTCGGATTGGTGACCACATAGGAGGAATGGCATTGGAGCAGGTTGGGCTTGACAAAGAACCTCGTCTTTCCGCTGCCGGAACCGCCGATGACCAGGATATTTTTGTTCCGGGCGTACTTGGGCTCCTTGGGGCGGCTTGATATGGTGATGCGCTCCGTTTGGGTGAGGAGAACATTTTGGGAGAAGTCCTTATCCATGTAGGGAACGATGTCGGCCGGTGTACCCCAGCAGGCACTCCCGTACTCGATGCCGCGGCGATATTTCTTGGCGTTTTTGCCCTTGGAGTAGACCGCCAGCCGGATCAGCACCGCGCCGGCGGCGCCCACGGACAGGTCCAGCAGATGGAAACTGGGCGCCAAGCTGGCAAAGGCCGCCGAAAGGCCCTGCCCGATGTGGAGCAGCTTCTCCAAGGCGTCCGCCCCAGGAGCCAGCCGCACACCCTGGCAGAGCTTGTCAAAGAGATACACGAAGATGAGATACGGAAGGTTGAGGATGAGCTGCTTTTTCAGCTTATCGGTCATCGCGTCACCTCCCGGTCCTTGGTCTTGACCTTCTCCCTCTGGCGGTGCTGGGTCCTGGATTGTTCCTGAGCCTGGGCCAGCCGCTCCCGGATGTTGGGGCGCTTCTCCCGACCCAGGGTCATGGCGGTGAACTCCTTGAAGGCCGACTGGAGCTGATCCTTGTCCTTCGCCTTGAAAAACACATAGTAGTGCGGAGGGTCCGTGGTGGGGTCCTTCTTCAGGGCATAGTCAATGTCATACTTTTTCGCCACCACGGAAAACGCCTTGATGTTCTGTTCGGTGATCTCGATGTTGGTCAGGGAGGCCCCATGCTGTTTGAGCTGGTGCAGGGTCTGTTTCCCCTGGTGAAGGGTGCGCTGAGAGGGCTTCTTCTGCATCTCCTCCAGCACCTTTTTTACAGCCTGTTGGAGCAAGTCCGCCGTCATCTTGCCGGCCTCCACCGATAGGGAGACCGTCCGCTGCGTGATTTCTTCCTGCACTTGCGTCACCTCCGATCTCCGCCGCCGTACATATCGTGGCTCACCAGGGAAGTGTAATAGCTGTCGATGGTGGCTGGAGCGTTATACAGGGCAGCCAGCAGATATTTCTTGATATTGCGGACATAGGTGGTGTTCTCCGCCATACGATCCAGCACATACTCGATGTGGGAGCTGTTCAGCTTCAGGAACCGAGATTTGACCACCTCCGCCGGATAGTCGTCCCCGGCAATGCGGATCATCTCCCGATTGGAGCACACCGTGTCCACCATGAGCTCCACCAGCTCGTCCAAGCGATCCCGGTCAAGGCGGTGGTTCTGGATGAGACAGTCATACTCGATGTTCTCCAAAATCAATTCCCGATAGCTCTCTCGCTCCCGCATCCAATCCCGTCCGGCCCTATCCGAGCCCCTGGGGGGGGGCGGGGGCTTGATCGGATAGGATTTGATCCTTCCGTACTTGATAAATCTTTTTTTGATTTATCTTTACTTGATTCTTTAGTATTTAATTGTGCGGGGTTTTCCTGTTCAGGTTCTCCCAAGACAGGGTAAGCCTGTTTAGGATTATCCAAGACTGGATTTTCCCGTTCAGGTTTTCCCGGTTTAGGTTCCGGCGGTCTGGGCTGCTCCAGAATCGTGTACTCGATGGCACCGAGCTGACCGTTTGCGTTGCGGACTCGCTGGCGGATCACATAGCCGTGTTCCTCCAGCTCCCGCACCCCGGCGCAGATGCTGTCAACGCCATCTTTGCAGATCCGAGCCAGCCCCTTGGTGGTATAGTCCCATTCCTCCGGCAAGGAGAGCATGAGGGAGAGAAGGCCCTTCGCTTTCAGCGAGAGCGACCTGTCCCGCAGGTGATGGTTGGACATCACCGTATAATCACGGGTTTTCTCAATGCGGAATACCGCCATGTTGGATACCTCCTTCCTTCGGTTTTGAAAAGTGTTCGTTTCGACGGATTTTGCCCCTGTATCACCGCCCCGCCTCCCATGAGGGAAAGGATATGGGGGACTTCGTTCGCGCCGCCCACAGGAGAAAAAACAGGGGATTTTCCACCCTAAAACGCACACTGGATTTAGGGGCAGAAAAAGGGCGGCTGCTTTAAAACAGCCGCCCTAATGAGGGGGGATATACAAGATGTTTTTCTGTTCGGATGCCCGAAAACCATTGATATTACTGGGTTTTCCAAAAAGTTCTGTATCGCCACTCGGACCAAACAATGATAATCCGAACTACATTCTCTAAGTGATGAATGTGTTCGGATTTATCATTTCTGCTGAAAATGTACTTTGATTAGCAAGAATTGGGGGATTGGGAACAACATTCCAAATCCTTGCTTTTTGTTGTACTTCTTATTATAATTTATAAAACAATACATCATTTTGTCTGCCGATTTACTCCAAGAAATTCCTCAAAAATGTTACATTTAGAGCAGTATGATATCGCTGAACGGAGGTTAATATGAAAAGAAACGTAGTTATTGTGACCATATGTTTGCTTGTATCATTCGCATTTTCCGCTTGCGTACCTGCAACCCCTAGCGACCAAACACCTGAATTTTTTAATGACATTGGAAAAACACTTAGTGAATTAAGAAATGAGTATCCCGAAGGCGAATTTATTGTAAGATTAGATGGATTCCCGGATTGTGCTGCTATATGTTTTGGGGATCCGGAGGCGGAATACGTTTCCTACTTTTTCGGAACACAGAGCGGTGATGCTGAAAAGGCTATGAACGAATATGAAGACCAGTTAAAATGCGCTGGTTTCATCACAACAGCAAATGTACTTTTTCCAGACATGGAAGATGACATGTCCTTTGAAGATTTCTTCTCCTTAATTGGTGTCGATGATTATGAGTCCTTCGGAGAAGACACGATAACCGCAGAAGGCTGGTTAAGATTCATGTATAGTGATATGGAAGTAATGGTGAACACAAACGAAGCCGTTGCTGGCGGCGGATGGGATATCACAGGAGCAGAAAGAGTAAAGAGTAATGCTTCGGTATCTGTTGTAGACCAAGAAATATCAAATACCAATCTAGACTTAGCTGAGACGGTTATGTTCGATTAAACTGTGGCATGAGAACACATCACTGCAACTGGCGTGTATTTAATCCTTGAGGGATTAACGGAAAACAGGAATTTATCGTAACTCAGTAGGAGTGATAGAGGTGCAGAAAGAGAAAGCGGTGGTAGGAAAGGACTAAGGAATCAAAACGGCGTGGATAGAGCCGGCTGACGGAATTTGAATTACACGTTTGATGTGTCGTCTGTGAGAAATAAAGGAGGGCTATGCCCGCATAGAGACAACCACCAGCGAAGCTGGTGGTTGTGTTCTTATGGAGCGGTCAGCCAGGCCCCCACCAGAACAGCGGCCAGTTGTTTCTGATAATCTGGATCCAACAGTTGTGCCTCCTCTTCTGGATTCGTTAAAAATCCACACTCCACCAGGACGGCTGGACAACTAATATGATTCATAAGATAGACCGTATCCGGAATTTGCTTTACCGACCGCTCATTTTCTGGCTGGAGTGTCCCCTTGACTACCGCCTGAATATGTTCCGCCAGTTCCTTAGAGCCCTCTGTGGGCGCATAGAATACCTGTGCGCCGTGATAGCGATTATTCGGATAAGTATTCTGATGGATACTAAGCAGAGTGGCACTTCTTTGTCCCTCAATAGCAGCCACTCTATTTTTTAGATCAGATACCTTCTTTTCACGCAGTGAAACCGCACTGTTGTCGTGGAGGGAAATGTCTTCTTCTCGAAGGACCATGGGAGATACTCCGTAAAAGGCCAAAATATCCCGCATCCTCAATACCACTGCCAGATTAATCTGACTTTCCGGCATACCAGTGAGTGAGACAGCACCCCCATCTTCTCCACCATGCCCGGCATCCAGAATCAGATTGGCCTGGCTATTTACTAAAGAGGAAGATGACGCTATTCTATCCATTCTCCCCATGCATAAGCGCAGCGACCAGTTCAGCAAAAACAATACTGTCACGATAGCCAATCCTAGCAATAACATCCGCCGCCTCATAAGACCACCTCGACCTAACATATGGAGACGGACAAGAGCAATATTCCCTATTTAAAATAAAATTTATTTTGGCCACCAAATCTTGTCTTCCTTGGTAAAGAAATAGAGAAGATAACCAGAAAGCCCAAAAGTTCCATCCTTGACTCCCTTTTTCTCCAGGGACCACGTTACCGGTCAGACCATACACTGGGATGAGGGCCCATCCGCCCCTCAAATCCAACCAAGGAGGGAATCCCTTTGAATCAAGAGATCGGTAGTTCCTGCCCCCTGCAGACTAGCTGCCCTGATAATTATGGTACTCTGCCGTCCTGTGCAGGACTGGCAGTCCCTTACGTCCCATTTCAGCAGGATAGACCCAATAAATATTCCCAAAGTGAGGCTCTGAGCAACGGTACACTCTTTCCAGGCCTCAACCTCCCCTTCCATTTGAAGGTGGAAGGTTCCACTTTGCCCACAAATCCGCTGGTAGAGCTCCAGGCTCTGGAATTCGTCGTACTAGAACTTGGGATTTATCTTGACACCCATCCTGACGATACGGAGGCATTCACCCTTTTCAAGCAGTATGCCGCCATGGAAAAGTCGGCCAAAGCCGCTTACGAAAGCAAATTCGGACCCCTGACCAAAGCCGCGGCGGCGACTGGAGAGCGATACAACTGGCTCCAGGAGCCCTGGCCTTGGAATTTCCAGCAGAATGAGGTGAAGTAAATGTTTATTTATGAAAAGAAGCTTCAATTTCCAGTAAAAATTGCCACTCCAAATCCTAAGTTGGCCGCTTTTATTATCAGTCAATATGGTGGTCCAGATGGAGAACTAGGTGCCTCTATGCGCTATCTGTCCCAGCGTTATGCCATGCCTTATGCTGAGGCAAAAGGCGTATTGACGGACATCGGCACTGAGGAGCTGGGCCATATGGAGATGGTAGCCGCCATCGTTCACCAACTGACTCGAAACCTCACCGACGAAGATGTGCGAAATAATCCAACCTTTGCTCCTTATTTCGTAGACCACACCACAGGTGTCTATCCTACTGCCGCTTCCGGGTTCCCTTGGAGCGCCGGCTCTATCCAATCTACCGGCGATGTCATTGCCGACTTGACTGAAGACTTGGCGGCCGAGCAAAAGGCCCGCCTCACCTATGATAACATTCTCCGCCTTTCCGATGACCCAGATGTCAACAACGTCATCCGTTTTCTGCGAGAGCGGGAAATTGTCCACTTCCAGCGATTTGGCGAGTGTTTGCGCCTGTGCAAAGAGAAGATGGACGCAAGAAACGTCTACCTTACTAACCCGGCCTTTGACAAAGCACAACCCAGGACTCCTGCTAGAGGTTAAAAAAACAGCCAGGCTCCCCTTTATTAGGGGGCCTGGCTCTTCTCAAAGCTGATAGAAACTGTCCGTACAGATTTACAATAAGGCGAAAACCTGCTAGAATAAAATAAATCAAACTCGGCACCAGAAGGAGCAGGACGATGAAAGCAAAGACTCTCTTTTACTGTACAGAATGCGGGAACGAGATGCCAAAATGGCAGGGGAAATGTCCTGCCTGCGGCGCATGGAATACGGTGGTAGAGCAACCCACAGAAAAGCCCGTCAAAAAAGCAGGAATTAACCATCCCAGAGGTTCCGCGGCTGGCGTGGCCGGTCACCGTCCCAAACTCATGAAAGATGTGGAGATCACAGATGAGCTGAGATTTTGTACAGGAATGGGAGAGCTGGACCGGGTTCTGGGAGGCGGTGCGGTCAAGGGATCGCTGGTTCTGATAGGCGGTGCACCTGGCATTGGAAAGTCCACACTTATGCTGCAGATCTGCGATAATCTGTGCCGGTTTGCCACAGTTTTGTATGTATCAGGAGAGGAATCCGAACGGCAGATCAAACTCCGAGCGCAGAGGCTAAACGTGGCAGAGGAGGGGCTTCATCTGCTGGCGGAAACCGATCTGGAGAACATGATTGATTCAGTTCATCATCTCCAGCCTGATGTGCTCATTGTGGATTCTATTCAGACTTTATACCACGGGGATGTGAATGCCGCCCCTGGAAGCGTAAGCCAAGTAAAGGAATGCACACTGGCGTTGATGCAGCTTGCAAAGGGAGAGGGAATTACTGTTTTTGTCATCGGACATGTGAACAAAGAGGGCTTTATTGCCGGGCCTAAGGTGCTGGAGCATATGGTAGACTGTGTCCTTTATTTTGAAGGTGAGAGGCATATGGCCTACCGCATTTTAAGGGCGGCCAAGAACCGCTTTGGCGCGACCAATGAGATTGGTGTTTTTGAGATGGAGGATGGTGGACTGTGTGAAGTGCCAAACCCCTCGGAAACTCTGTTAGCTGGCCGTCCCATGGATGCTCCGGGTACCTGTGTTACCTGTGTTATGGAGGGAGTACGCCCGGTGCTGGCAGAGATCCAGGCCCTAGTGGTGCCCAGCAGCCTAGGAAATCCTAGAAGAGTGAGCAATGGCTTCGAATATAACCGCACCATGTTGTTGCTGGCCGTGCTGGAAAAACGCGGCGGCCTTTTACTGGGAAATTGTGACAGCTATCTAAATGTCATTGGAGGGCTAACATTAGACGAACCAGCGGCAGATTTAGCAGTTGTGTTGGCTATGGCCTCCAGTTTTCGGGACAGACCGGTACCTCATGATCTTGCTGCTATTGGGGAAGTGGGGCTGACCGGAGAACTTCGGGCAGTCAGTGCGTTAGGCCAACGCCTGTCCGAAGTCCAGCGGCTAGGCTTTACAAAATGTCTGATTCCAAAGCGTGTCCAGGGCAAACTAATTGCTCCGGAGGGACTAGAGTTAATCCGGGTTTCCAGTATTCGGGAGGCTCTGGCGACGTTGCTGTAAAGCTTTTTTACTTAAGGGAACAAAATTAATACAGCTGGAGCTAGAAGTTAACCCGGAGGAGGCGGCTCGGTAGAGAGAACAGTATCCGTCCTTCTGATAAACACAGGAATCAGTGCACACGATCAAGCTCATTCTTTTCACCTCCAGTATCGAGAGTAAGTAGTATGTCCTAGAGTGGAAAAGATATGAGATTTGGTTTGGAAGCTTGACGGATATATAGAAAGATACAAATTCAGTGACACGTCTCTAATTTTAAATATAAGGAAAACTTACAAAAACCAAAGGTCTAGCAGAAAAATCTGGCTTTTTTCACCACTTTTGATTCGTTTTCCTAGATCCAGGAGTTCTTCATTCAACTGCTCTGACAAAAGTTCAGCGGCATAACGGCTGTTTCCAGTTCCGGAAAAATATAAGATCATTAGGACTTCTCCCCCATCTCAATAGCCACTTTTATCACGTTATCCCGCCGATGTTCAAAGAGGTCATAGGCCGCCTCAATCTCCTCTAGGTGAAAGGTATGGGTGATTAACGGCGTGGTGTCCAGCATTCCCTCCTTGATCAGCTTTAATATCTCCGCACAGCTGCAACCATCCACACCACCAGTCTTGAAGGTCAGATTTTTCCCGTACATTTCGGGCAAGGGCAGCTGCTGAGGACCGTCATACAGCGCCACTACTGCCACAGTGCCATTGGGTCTGGCACACTGCCAGGCCATACGAAAGGTTTCCGCTCCACCAGCGACCTCGAGCACTACATCCGCGCCGCCGTGGTCGCTGTTTCGCCGTACATAGTCCAGTGCTTTTTCCGGTGTGGTCGCCAGCACCTGAGGATAGTAACGGTGGAGAAACTGGAGGCGCTGTTCTTCCCGCTCACATACAATCACACGTTTTGGACTTTTTAACAAAACACACTGTAAGGTACATATACCTGTCGGGCCGGCCCCGATGATAAGCACAGTGTCATCAGGGCTGATATCTGATATCTGGGCCGCCCAATAACCTGTAGACAGAATGTCACCTACAAAAAGGGCCTGACGGTCAGTCACGGAATCAGGGATCTTATCCAAGCTCTGGTCCGCATAGGGAACTCTCACATATTCTGCCTGCCCGCCATCGATGCGGCAGCCCAAGGCCCAGCCACCATTTGGGTCTATGCAGTTATTCACCCAGCCATGCTGGCAGAAAAAACAGTGCCCACAGAAAGTCTCTACATTTACGGTGACCCTGTCACCAGGCTTCACTGATAATACAGCAGGACCAGCCTTCTCTACTACGCCCACCATCTCATGGCCGACCGTAATACCTGGCACTGCTCTTGGTACAGAGCCATGCTTGATGTGGAGGTCACTGGTACAAATGCTGGCTAAGGTGACCCGCACGATCGCGTCTCGGTCATCCAAGATCACTGGTCTCTCTTTCTCCAACAATTTGAATGTTCCTTGTTCCAAAAAAGTATAGGCTAACATATTCATTATCCGCTCCATTGTAGTTTCTTGATTCCAGCATAGCATTTTCCAAAATAAAATTCAAGGGAATCAAAACAAAGGCAGAGGCCCTGTCCCCAGACAAGGCCCCTGCCCTTCATTTGATCATAGATTTAGATTCAAAATCCCAGGCCCTGAATATAGCCCTGGATGCGCTCAAAGCCCCTCTTAATATTTTCGTCAGAGGTGGCGTAGGTAATTCGGATGAATCCTTCCCCACTGTCACCGAATCCGGATCCAGGGACAGTAACGACCCCGGTCTTCTTCAGTAGATCCATACACAAGTCACGGGAATTCATCCCGGTGAACTCTGTCAGTTCCTTGGCATTGACAAAGGCATAGAAGGCGCCCTTTGGCTTTTTAATAGACAGACCAGGTGTCTGGTCAATCAGTGAACAGATCAGGTCACGGCGGCGAAGATAGCTCTGCCGCATATTCTCAATCTCAGACTGGCACTGACGTAGCCCACAGGCGGCCGCAATCTGGCTGGGGGCCGGCAGACAGGAAGCGCCGTTCTCGTGCAGTTTAGTCATGTTACGGATAATATCAGGCTGGGAGATCGCATAACCAAGGCGCCAGCCAGTCATGGCAAACATTTTGGAGAAGCCGCTAATGTACACAGTCTTTTCCATGATTCCATCAAAGGAGGTAATGCTGGTATAGCCCGCATCATCATAAACTAACCGGCTGTATATCTCATCGGCAATGATAAAGATATCCCGCTCGCGGAGCAGGTCAGCCAGGGCTTTGCAAGTATCCTTGTCAATCACCGCACCGGTAGGATTAGAGGGTGAGTTGAGAATGATAGCTTTTGTTTTAGGTGTGATCGCGGCCTTGATGTCATCAGGATCTGGGATAAATCCGTTTTCCTCACGTGCTGGGACACAGATCATTCTGGCGCCCACCATACCAATCTGTCCAAAATAATTAGGCCAGGCCGGTGTGATTACGATGACTTCATCACCGGGATTTACCAAGGTGAACAAAGCCATCTGGATCGCCTCAGTGGCACCGCAGGACACCATAATCTGGTTTGTGGGATCAGGCTTCAGATCATTGGCATGGTACTCCGCAATCGCTTGGCGCAGTTCCAACACGCCACTGTTCGGGGTATAGTGAGTCATACCGGACTCCCAGCATCGGCATGCCTCTTCAATGATGGGGCGCGGAGTGATAAAGTCCGGCTCGCCAACTGTAAAGCTGATAGTATCCTCCATTTTCAAGGCCTCATTGAACATCTCCCGAATGACTGATCCACCCAGATTTTGGGCCAAATTTGACAACTGCATCGTTCATTCACTCCTACAAATCAGTTTGTTGTATATGCTTAGGCACCCAGATAGGCTGCCTTCACACGCTCATCAGCTAGCAAATCCTGAGAGGCACCTTGCATGGTAATTTTCCCCGTCTCCAGCACATAAGCGTGGGAGGCCGTATTCAGAGCTAAAAAGGCGTTCTGTTCGATGAGCAAGATGCTAGTGCCAGTTTCATTAATTTGCCTGATGACGCGAAAAATATCTTCTACAACAATAGGAGCCAGCCCCATGGAAGGCTCGTCTAGCATTAACAGGCTTCCGTTGGTCATCAAGGCCCGGCCTAACGCCAGCATCTGCTGCTCACCTCCAGAAAGTGTCCCAGCCTGCTGCTTTTCACGCTCTTTCAGTCGTGGAAAGATAGTAAATACCCGTTCCAGACCATCTTTTATGAAAGCTCTATCTTTTATCAGATTGGCTCCCATAGTCAGGTTTTCAGTGACGGACATCTTCGAAAATACCCGGCGGCCTTCTGGCACATGGGCAATGCCCTGTTCTACAACCTTATGGGGCTTCATCTTGGTCAATTCTGTTCCCTGAAACAGAATTGACCCGCTTTTTGCGTGCTCCAGACCAGAGATGGTGCGCAGAATGGTGGACTTTCCAGCGCCATTGGACCCAATCAACGCCACAATCTCCCCTTTTTCCATCGAGAAGGAAACGCCTTGTACCGCATTAATGGCTCCATAGGACACATGAAGATCCCGAATCTCAAGTAGCGACATTCTGATAGCCTCCTCCTAAGTATGCCTCGATAACCTTCGGATTGGCCTGCACTTCGGCGGGCACCCCTTCCGCTATGGTCTTACCAAAGTCTAAGACTTTGATGCGGTCCGCAATAGGCATTACAAAGTTCATGTGGTGCTCGATCAAAATGATAGTCACACCAAAGTCCTTGCGAATCTGTGCTACCAGGTTCGCCATATCCTCCAGTTCAGTGGTAATCATACCAGCTACTGGCTCATCCAACAACAGGATCTTGGGATCCGTCATCAGGGCACGTGCAATTTCCAGACGGCGCTGATCGCCATAGGGCAGATTTTTTGCTAGTAAATTTGCTTTGTCGGCCAGTCCCAGACGGTCTAACAGACCCATGACCTTCTCATCCAGCTCCCTTTCGCTCTTCACCATGCCCGGTGTACGCAAAAAACATTTGGCTAGATTCTGGTCGTTATGCATAGTATGGGCCATCTTTACATTGTCCGCCACACTGGCATTAGAGAACAGGCGGATGTTCTGGAAAGTTCGGGTAATCCCCTGTCGCGCAAACTGATAGGGTTTAAGCCCTACCATATCCACCCCATCTAGCTTAATGGTACCGGTGGTGGGTTTGTAAATACCGGTCAGCATATTAAATACGGTTGTCTTTCCTGCACCGTTTGGCCCAATAATGGCAATTAATTCGCCCTTTTCAACTTCCAAATTAAAATTATCCACGGCGCAAAGCCCACCGAACATGATAGAGAGGTTTTTGACCTCAAGAAGACTCATATCACCACTTCTCCCTTCTCAGGACTTAGAGACACCCGCAGGCTCTTTATCCTTCTTTGAGCCAAACAGCGGAGTCTCGTACAGGGACGCACGAGAAATACGCATAAAGGGAACTTCCTTGCCACCACAAAGCCCCTCTGAGCGATAGAGCATCACAATGACCAGAATAGCCGCATACACCGCCAGGCGCCAGTCGGCCAAAAAGCGGAGAACCTCAGGCAGGATGGTCAACAGTGTGGCGCCCAAAATAGAACCAGTCAGAGATCCGGAACCCCCGGCATACAAGTAGACCAAGAAATCGGAGCTCTTTGTAAAGCTAAAGGAGTCCGGCTGAATGAAGGCTAGCACATGAGCATACAGGCCGCCTGCTACGCCGGCAATAAAGGCAGCGATACAGAACGATGTGATCTTGTAGCGGGTAGTATTGATGCCCATGGCATCTGCAGCAATCTCATTGTCCCGAATTGCGATAAAGGCGCGGCCGTAGGGAGAATAGATAAGGTTACGCAATAGATATAACGTCAACGCCATAAAGAATAAGATCCAGGCAAAATTGGAGTAATTTGGAATGCCAATCATGCCTCTGGCTCCGCCAATCGGCTGGATCAGACGAAGGATAGCGCGGACAATTTCACCAAAGGCCAGAGTAACAATGGCCAAATAGTCCCCCTTTAGCTTTAGGGAGGGCATCCCAATCAGCACTCCTACCAAGGCAGCCACACACCCTCCTACCAGTAGGCCTAACAAAAAGACAGGGACCTGGGCAACTACCGGAATATTCTTACCATCAAATACCATGGTGGTAATGACCGCGGCTCCATAAGCACCTAGGGACATAAAGCCAGCGTGGCCAATACAGAACTGTCCAGTAAAGCCATTGACCAAGTTCAGACTGGCTGTCATCATAATGTTGATGCCGGCAAACATCATGACTTGAATATAATAGCCATTTAGGATACCCACAGAGCGCAGGACCGTTACAACTACATATAAAAGGACAACAATTAAGGCGGGGTAAATCGACTTAATCAATTTCTTTATATTCATAAAGATCACCCCTCCTTAAACTTTCTCTATGACCAGCTTGCCCATGATACCGGCAGGCTTGACCAAAAGGATAACAATCAAAATAATGAATCCGACAGCATAGCCGAAGGTAGAGTTCAAAGCGGTAGCAAATATTTGGGCGATTCCAAGGATAAAGCCCCCCAACATGGCCCCCCTAATATCACCGATACCACCCAGAACGGCTGCGACAAATGACATATTGCCCAGCCAGGAACCCATATACACATCAACCTGAGGATAGGCACTGGCATAGCAAATACCAGACACTGCGGCCAGAGCGCCGCCTACGAAGAATGTGATGGAAATGACGCGGTTGACATTGATACCCATCAAAGAAGCTGCATCCTTGTCCATACTGACGGCCCTCATCTGTCCACCAATCTTTGTGCCATTCACCATGAAATATAGTGCCATCATAGTAACAGCAGCCAATATGATCATGATAATCTGGGTCGAAGTGATAGACGCCCCTAAAACATTAAAGGTTTTGGGCGTAAATAGTGTGGGGAACGAGCGAGGATTCGGGCCAATAAAAGGTAAGGCCCTTGGAAAGTTCTCCAAAAACATGGAGACACCTACAGCTGTGATCAACGCGATCATTCTAGGTTTATTGCGCAGAGGTCTGTAAGCAATCGCCTCAGTCGCTACAGCGATTCCGCCAGTGCCCAGCATAGCAATCAATATGATAATCCCTACAATAAGCATTGGGAATGTTCCATCAATCTGATAGCTGGAGAAAAGTTGAGCAATAAAATAGGTGCCCAATGCACCAATCATCAAAAAGTCACCATGAGCAAAATTGATCATGCCAACAATCCCATAGACCATGGTATAGCCCAATGCAAGCAACGCATATACGCTGCCCAATTGCAAGCCGTAAACTAAGTATTGTAGGATCGTAGCCACAGGAACGCCTCCTATCATGTCTAAAAAATGGATTTACTAAGAAAGGAAATGTGCCGGCTGGTATCAAACGCAGCCGGCACATTCAGTTATGCCTAAGAAAGAATTGCTGCCCTATGTCACCGATGAAAAATCCAAAAGAAATCAGCTAGGATTGATGGAAGAAACATAATGGGAAACACCATCAGCATCATACTGCATAACCACGCCACCCTTAATGGGGTTACGATCCTCACCCATCGTCATAGGACCAGAGGGCAGTTGAAGATTCTCAATAGAAGCCAGAGCGTCACGGACACCATCGCGGGTCAGCTCTTCTGCATTCTGCAACGCATAGAGAACCATCATAGTAGCTTCATAAGCCAGTTCAGCATTGGAATTGGGTTGCTCATCGGGATGCAGGGCAGTGTACTTCTCAACAAACTCAACAGCAGCGGGATCGGTAGACTCAGCAGAAAAAGCGGAAACATAGGCTACGCCATCCACAGCAGCACCAGCCACCTGTCCGACTTCAGGAGTATCAGCAGAGTCACCACAGATAATGGGGCAAGTGATGCCAGCGGAGCGGGCCTGCTGGATCTGGAGGCCGAGCTCACTCAGCAGGTTGGGGAAAAATACACTCTCTGCATTGGCAGCGGCCAGCTTCGTCAACTGGACGTTATAGTCCTTAACATCAGAGCCGGAATACTCTTCGATAGCCAAGATTTGACCGCCCAGCGCTTCATAGCTTTCAATAAATGCGTCCTTCAGTCCAGTCGCATAGGCATCAGCGTTGTTGAACATAATGCTGGCAGTCTCATATCCGGACTCCCAGATATACTGGGCAGCCATCTGCCCTTGGAAAGGATCAATAAAGCAGGCCCGGAAAATATAGTCGCCTACCTCAGTAACCGCAGTGTTAGTCGCAAAGGTAGTAACGATGGGGCATTTGGCATTCTGAGCAATCGGACCAGCAGCCAATGCGCATTTGGACATATCAGGGCCGACTATAGCAATAACCTTTTCTTCCTCAATTAATTTCTGAAACACATTTGTTGTTTTTTCCTCGGATGCCTCATTGTCCATGTAAATGAACTCGATGTTATACTCTTTGCCCTTAATGTCGATCTTACCGCCTAGCTCGTTCTCTACAACCTCGACACCATTCGTAATGTACTTTCCAGCAATAGCAGAGACACCAGAAATGGGGCAAACAACGCCAATTTTTAATGTTTCTACCTCATCTCCGCCGCTGTTGGTAGAGCCGCTATTACTACCGTTTCCACAGCCGGCCATGGAAAACACCATCGCCAAAGCCATCGCAAATGCAAGAACCTTTTTCATTGTTTTCCTCCTGTTTGATCAAATATTATACTAAAGAGAGACTTCTCTTTAATATCGTTTTTTCATATTATGAAATATTATCTCTTATTATGGAATCAAATTCTTGTTGTTTATTTTAATATCAGTACATGCAAAATGTCAACGCTAACATTTCTATATTTATTCTTTTTGTATGATATGTCAAATTTGTAGCCAAAATTTGTTTAAGTCGTAAAGATAAAATTATTGTAATTGAAACTCAGTCATATTATAATGAAATTTAATGGCTGCATTCTTGCATTACCCTATGAGTCTGTAGGCAGTTCAATTTTTATTCAAAGTGAAGTGGCATCTAAATCAGTTGACAATCATTGGTCCGCAATATATTATTATTGTTGTTAACTTTTATTTCGCTAAACAGTATTTTAGGAGGAACCCATGCCTACCGCATTCCTTGATTCCTTTCAATTAATCGTTGCTTTTTATTTGTTTTATGTTTCAATTAAAGGTTCTGGACAGATGTACCGTTTTTTTGATATTTCAGAGGAAGATCAGATGCGAGTCCGCCTCCCTCTGCGCCTCATCTATGCTATTGCTGGCATTATCGCTCTGGTGGAATCTGCTGTTTGTATGCTGCAGAATCAAATGTTTACTCAGACCATTACCGAGAATGGTGTCATTATCATACAGAATTTCTCCATTGAAGTTCTTCCTTTTCTCACCTATGATATGATGTCTACTATTAGTTCGGCTTTGACTCTTGTTATCGTTCTTCTGCTGGCCGGAGTGGTGATCTGGTTGAGGAAACTAAGCCATCGCAATTCAAAGAAGCATTAAAAAAGCACCCAAAGTATCTACTTTGGGTGCTTTTTAATGGTATCTTTCATCCCCATTGATATGTACCTAAGATATGGATACATCTTAGCTGTACATAAGGATAGGTGCTCAAGGGACGAAAATCCGTGTCCTGACTATGCGCGGCCACAAGAATAGAGCCCGGCCCATTCTCTCTTTTTATCTCTACCACGATTGGATTATGGCTAAATTCCTGATGTCCGGAGAAACGAAGCTGGATAAAATCGCCCGGTTCCACCTGCTCCAGCAGGACCTCTCTCCCAAATGGACCGGGTGTCTTTTGCTTCCTCGTTAAAAAGTTAAAAAAATAAGGTACCCCTGTCCACGCCGGAGCCCTGTCTTTCCCGCTGTTGTAGTACCAGCCAAAGGTGGGTGTGAAGTTCATGACTCCAGCCCCGGCATAGAGGCACTGGGAAGCAAAGTTAGTACAATCCCCTCCTAATTCATCGAAATTCATATATTTAGGGTTTCTTTCATAGGCCCAGCGGTGCGCATAGGAAACTCCAGCAAAACGGTCATAAGGTATGATTTTTAGCATTCTTCCTCCCCCCTTCTCTCATCTTATGCAGAGAGATCAGAAAAGGGCCCCAGACCCGCCGTAGCGGATCTGGGGCCGGAGTCGTTGCTTTTTGAAAATTATCAGGCCTTACCGTCGCAGCCCAAAACATCAATCAGCTTATGCTTAACCATAGCCTGGATAGCGGCACGGGCAGGCTTTAGATACTCACGGGGATCAAACTTATCAGGGTGTTCAGCCATGAACTTGCGGATGGTTCCAGTCATGGCCAGACGCAGGTCGGAGTCAATATTGATCTTACACACAGCGCCACGGGCGGCCTGACGGAGCTGCTCCTCAGGAATACCGACGGCATCGGGCATCTTTCCGCCGTTCTCATTAATCATCTTGACAAACTCCTGCGGCACGGAAGAGGAGCCATGAAGCACAATGGGGAAGCCGGGCAGGCGCTTCACAACTTCATCCAAGATGTCAAATCGCAGGGGCGGAGGCACCAGTTCGCCCTTCTCGTTACGGGTGCACTGAGCGGCGGTGAACTTATAGGCGCCGTGACTGGTGCCGATAGCAATGGCCAAAGAGTCACAGCCAGTCTTGGACACAAACTCTTCCACCTCTTCGGGGCGGGTATAATGGGAGGCCTCAGCAGACACATTCACTTCGTCCTCAACGCCAGCCAGAGCGCCCAGCTCCGCCTCAACCACCACGCCGTGGTCATGGGCGTACTCCACCACTTTCTTGGTGATCTCAATATTCTCGGCAAAGGGCTTGGAGCTGGCGTCGATCATAACGGAGGTAAAGCCGCCGTCAATACAGGACTTACAGGTCTCAAAGCTGTCGCCATGATCCAGATGCAGGCAGATGGGCAGGCCGGTCTCAATCACAGCAGCCTCCACCAGCTTCATCAGATAGGTGTGGTTCGCATAAGCCCGGGCCCCTTTGGAGACCTGGAGGATCAGGGGAGCATTGACTTCTTTAGCAGCTTCGGTAATGCCCTGAACGATCTCCATGTTATTGACGTTGAAAGCACCGATTGCGTAACCGCCATCATAGGCTTTCTTGAACATTTCTGTAGTAGTAACCAATGGCATAATTACCATCTCCTTTGAATTTGGTAATCCTTATTGTACCATTAACAGTTGATAATTACAAGTATCTGTGCTAGAATTTAGAAGAGAATTTCTGAGTTAAATCATTTTTCCACGTATTTTTATATTTAAGGAGGAAGCAAACATGGAGAAACTGACCGGAGCTTGTATCATTGGCCAGTCTGGTGGCCCCACCGCTGTCATCAACGCCAGCGCTCAGGGCGTCATCCAGACCGCTTTGAAGTCCGATTGCATTACCCGTGTTCTCGGTGCTGCCCATGGTATCAAAGGTGTACTGGAGGACAAGCTGTATGATATGTCCCAGGAGGATCCCGCTGAACTGGATCTTCTAAAGTATACCCCCTCTTCCGCTTTGGGCTCCTGCCGCTACAAGCTGGCTGACCCCGACAAGGATGACACTGATTACAAGCGAATCCTTGAGATTTTCCAGAAGTACAACGTCCGCTACTTCTTCTACAATGGCGGCAATGACTCTATGGATACCTGCAATAAAATCTCTAAGTATATGCAGAAGGTAGGCTATGAGTGCCGCATCATGGGCGTGCCCAAGACAATTGATAACGACCTGAACGGCACAGACCACTGCCCCGGCTTCGCCTCTGCCGCCAAGTATATCGCCACCTCCTGCGCCGAGGTCTGGCAGGACGCCCACGTCTATGACACTGGCATGGTCACTGTCATTGAGATCATGGGCCGTCACGCCGGCTGGCTGGCCGGTTCGGCCGCTCTGGCTTCCCTCACCGGCTGTGGTCCCGACCTTGTCTACCTGCCCGAAGTGGACTTCGATATGGACCGGTTCATCGCCGATGTCAAGAGCATCTATGATAAGACCGGCAAGTGCATGGTCGCTGTATCCGAGGGTATCCACTACGCCGATGGCCGGTTCGTGTCTGAGGCGGAAACCTCCGCCACCGACGGCTTCGGCCACGCTCAGTTGGGCGGCCTGGCCGTAATGCTGGCTGATGTCATCAAGAAGCACACTGGCGCCAAGGTCCGGGGAATCGAGCTCTCTCTGCTGCAGCGTTGTGCCTCCCACGCCGCCTCCAAGACCGATGTCGAAGAAGCCTGGCAGGCTGGCTCCGCTGCTGTTGAAGCCGCTGTGGCCGGCACAACCGATAAGATGGTGGCCTTCAAATGCACCCGTGAAGGCGGCTATCAGTGCCAGACCTCTCTGGAGCCATTGGACATCGTGGCTAACTTCGAGAAGAAGGTCCCCCGTGAGTGGATCAACGAGGCCGGAAACGGCGTGGAGCAGCCCTTCATCGATTATGTACTCCCCCTAATCCAAGGCGAAACTGACGCTCCCAAGGAACATTCCCTCCCCCGCTTCGCCCATCTGAAGAAAGTGCTGACCACTGATATGTAATCTAAAATATAATCAGCCCCGGAGCTGCTCTCCGGGGCTGATTTTTTATTCCTTATGACCATTTTGCAGGGACATGGGGCCTGTACGCCCCATATACACCTCTGTTTCAGTTGGCAGCTTATGACGGCGCAGGCCATAGCAGACCAGCCGCCTGATTATACTGTAGATCATAGCAAATACTGGCACTCCCAGCACCATCCCAGCAAAACCAAACAGTCCGCCAAACAGAATAATAGAAAACAAGACCCAGAAAGAGGCCAACCCGGTAGACTCACCCAAGATCTTAGGACCCAGGATATTTCCGTCAAACTGCTGAAGCACTAAAACAAAAATGGCAAAATATATGCTCTGGATGGGATCGATGATAAAGATCAGCAGGATACAGGGAATCGCTCCAATGAATGGACCAAAAAAGGGAATCACATTGGTCACACCAATGATGGTCGCAACCAAAGCCGGATAGGGAAAGTGAAAGAGATTACAACAGGCCAGACAAATAATTCCGATAATGAGAGAATCCAACAGCTTTCCATTAATAAACCCACTCATGATGCGGTAGGCTTCTCTCGTTTCAGACACAATCAAATCAGCGTGGTCTGTACGGAAGATACTGTAAACAATCTTCTTACTCTGAGCAGCAAACGTGTCCTTCCGAACAAGGAGATAGACAGAAACAATGATGGCAATCAACAGGTCCTTGATCAGCAGTAAGGCAGCCAACAAAATAGCGGATACACCGGACACAACTCCGGTAATGTTCGGTAGGACCGTAGCTCGCAGCCAGTCCAGCGTGGAGGACACCGACTCTAAATTGGGCAGGATATCTGAGGAGAGCCACTGCTCCAGAGAGGTGGCCGCCGAGTTATAGATAGGCATGATAGCGGACTGTATCTCTGGATTGTCCTCCAGGAAGGTTAACAACCACACCTGGGCGCTCTCAATGTACTCTGGGAAAGCCATGACCAATCCGACGATGCTGTCATATACCTGGGGAATTACCATGGCCAGCAGCAGATACAGCAGGATAAAGGCAACCAGCAGACTCAAGACAATGGATATTATAGATAAAAATCGGACATCGTTCTTGTTTTTCAGCTTCTGATTTGGTGTCATGGCCAACATAAACTGGAGGATATGCCTTTGGATTGGCAGCAACAGAAAGGCCAGTATCATCCCCATAAAAATAGGGCGCAGGATATGTGATAAGGTCGTGAAAAAAGCACGGACCGAGGCGGCGTTGAAGATCAGGAAAAACAGTAAAATTGCCGCGGTCACCACACAAAAGGCCGTGACTCCCGCCGCGATAAATGGCCCGTACTTCTCTCTCTTCAAACAAGCCCACCCGCTTTCTTCTTGATCGTTGTTTTCATTATATCGTATTTTCTTCTCCCCCGCTACTCTTTCTTAAAAGTTTCACAAAACTTTAATGATTGAAAATGGCCGCCCATAGGGACGGCCATTTTTCATCGTATTCAGATTGTCTCTCCCGCCAGGAATCGCTCCAGACGGTCCAGTCCCTCTTTGATGTTCTCCATAGAGGTGGCATAGGACCAGCGGACAAAATTCGGCGCCGCAAAGCCGGTCCCGGGGACAACCGCCACCTTCCCGTACTTCAGGAAGAGGTTTCCGAAGTCATCAGAGTCTTTAATCACCGTACCATGGAGCTCTTTTCCAATGAGCTTCTCAATGTTCATCATCACATAGAAAGCGCCCTCAGGCTTGATGCAGCTGACCCCCTCAATCTGATTCATCCGTTCCACCATATAGTTGCGCCGCTCCTCAAAGGCCTTGCGCATCTCCTCAATGGAGTCTTGAGAAGCGGAGAGTGCGAGAGCCGAGGCTTTCTGAGAGATAGAGCAGGGGGAGCCAGTGGAATGGCTGAGGAAATTGGCGATGACCTTTGCAATCTTGGCGGGGGCAGCCACATAGCCAATTCGCCAGCCGGTCATGGCATAGGACTTGGACACGCCGTTAATCAGCAGGGTGCGCTCTTTAATATCCTCGCCTAAGGCAGCCAGGCTGACAAACTGTCCGCCGTCATAGACCAGCCCGTAGTAGATTTCGTCAGAGATGACATAAATATCCTGCTCCACACAGACCTTAGAGATGGCCTCCAGCTCCTGGCGGCTATACATCATGCCAGTGGGGTTTGATGGGTTGTTAAGGATCATACATTTGGTCTTTGGGGTGATGGCGGCGGCCAGCTTCTCTGGCGTAATCTTGAAATTCTCTGCCTCGGTAGCCTCTACCACAACCGGAACACCGCCCACCATACGGATCAGCTCGATATAACTGACCCAGTAGGGAGCGGGCAAGATGACCTCATCCCCTGGATTGACAAGCGCGTGGAGGGCCACATAGACACAGGGCTTCGCGCCGTTAGACACAGCGATCTGGGTATATTCATAGTCTACACCGCAGTCCTCCTTCAGCCGCTGGCAGACAGCCTTGCGCAGCTCAATGGTGCCGGCTGCAGGGGTATATTTCGTTTCGTTGTTCCGAATGGCCTGGATACCAGCCTCCTTAATATAATCAGGGGTGGGGAAGTCAGGCTCTCCAGCACCAAAGCCGATGACATTCTGCCCCTCCGCCTTCATCTGCTTAAACATAGCGTCGATGGCCATAGTAGTAGAGGGCTCCACTGCCAGGGCGATCTTAGACAGTTCCTTCATATCATGTGTCCTCCTTCAACCTCTCATTCTGAGGCCCAATTTTTGCAACGCATATTATATTCGATTACGATTCAAAATGCAAGAGAAAAAAATTAATTTTGCAATTTCTACTTGTTGCCTCCGGGAAAGAGAAATAAAAAGAGACCTGGCGAACCAGATCTCTTTCTTCTATTTTTATAGTTTCCTTCGGATTAGCTCTCCCATCTGAACCGTGCCAATGGTCTGCTCTCCCGACTTCGCAATATCCTGGGTCCGCCAGCCCTCAGCCAGCACGGCATCTACCGCCTGTTCGATAGCATCAGCCTCATGTGGAAGATGGAAGGAATAGCGGAACATCATCCCCACAGAAAGGATCGTTGCGATTGGATTAGCCTTATCTTGACCGGCGATATCCGGGGCAGAGCCATGAATCGGCTCATATAGGCCGGGGGCAGTATCACCGATGGATGCAGAAGGCAGCAGTCCGATGGAGCCGGTGACCATAGATGCCTCGTCGGAAAGGATGTCACCAAACATATTTTCTGTGACCACCACGTCAAACTGGCTGGGGTCCTTCACCAACTGCATGGCGGCATTGTCTACCAGTACATCCTCATATTCTACATCAGAGTACTCCTCTGAAAGACGGTGCATGATAGACCGCCACAGGCGGGAGGTCTCCAACACATTGGCCTTATCTACACTGGATACCTTGTGGCGGCGCAGGCGGGCCAGCTCAAAAGCCCGGCGTCCGATACGCTCGATCTCCATCTGGGAGTAGGCCATCCGGTCAGATGCCTCCTCACCCCTGTCCTCAGTCTGATACCGCTCCCGCTTGCCAAAATAGATGCCGCCTGTCAATTCCCGCACCATCATCAGATCGATGCCCTTTTCCGCCGTCTCTTTCTTCAGGGGGCAGGCGTCCGCCAGGGCGGGGCGCAGGGCGGCGGGGCGTAGGTTGGCATACAGCCCCAGGTCTTTGCGAATAGACAGCAGGGCGGTCTCCGGCCGCTTCTCCGGGTCGGAGGCGTGGCCCCACTTGGGGCCGCCCACCGCGCCTAACAGCACAGCGTCACAGGCCTTGCACTTCTCGGCGGTGCCTTCGGGGTAGCTCTTGCCCACCGCGTCGATGGCGCAGCCACCCATCAGCACATCCTCAAAGGAGAAGCTGTGGCCAAATTTCTTGCCTACGGCCTCCATGACTTTGACGGCCTCGCCAACCACCTCTGGGCCGATGCCGTCGCCCCGAATCAGGGCGATCTTAAAGTTCATTTCGCTACCCCCCGCTCCTTCAGTGAGTTGAGCAGTCCGCCGCTCCGGATGATCCCTTCAATAAACTCCGGGAAGGGGGCGGCCTGATAAGTCTTGCCGGTGGTCTGATCGGTGATGACTCCGGTGGCAAAGTCCACGTCCACCTGGTCCCCGGCCTGGATCTCCTCCGCCGCCTGGGCGCACTCCACGATAGGCAGCCCGATGTTGATGGCGTTGCGGTAGAAGATACGGGCAAAGGAGGGGGCGATGACACATTTTACTTTGCAGGATTTGATGGCCAGAGGGGCGTGCTCCCGGCTGGAGCCGCAGCCGAAGTTGGGACCGGCTACGATAATGTCGCCGGGCTGGACAGAGGACGCGAATCCAGCGTCGATGTCCTCCATACAATGGGAGGCCAAAGCGGCGGGGCTGGGGTCGTTCAAATGCCGGGCGGGGATGATCACGTCAGTGTCCACGTTGGCGCCGTATTTATATACTTTCATAGGAGTTGTTCCTTTCTGTTCAAAGTCAAAGGAGTCGTTGTCGTTGGGAGTTAAGAATGAGAAACACATGGTGTCCTTTCGCTCCAGAAGCTCAAGGCAGGTTTTACCAAGCTGTGTGCTCCCTGGTAATCCCTAACTTCTAAATTTTAATGCAAACCTCAATAAAAGGCTTTGCTTTTTACTTGCGTGGATCGGCTACACACCCGGCGATGGCGGAGGCGGCGGCCACAGCGGGAGAGGCCAGGATGACCTCGCTGGTCACATGGCCCATGCGGCCCACGAAGTTGCGGTTGGTGGTGGAAACGGTACGCTCTCCCTCCGCCATGACGCCCATATGACCACCAAGACAGGGGCCGCAGGTTGGGGTGGATACAGCTGCCCCGGCCTGGATAAAGGTTTCAATGAGTCCCTCCTTCATGGCCTGAAGGATGATCTCCTGTGTGGCGGGGATAACAACACACCGGACATTTGCGGCCACCTTTTTCCCCTTCATGATAGCGGCGGCGATGCGCAGATCCTGGATACGTCCGTTGGTGCAGGAGCCAATGACCACCTGGTCAATGGGCAGCCCAGCCACCTCGCTGACCACCTTGGTATTTTCCGGCAGATGCGGCATAGCCACAGTAGGCTCCAACTGGTCGAGGTCAATGACCACCTCGCGCTCGTATACGGCGTCGGAGTCGGCGCAAAATGCCTCACAGGGGCGGTTCACACGGCCATTAATATACTCCATGGTCCTCTCGTCTACTGGGAAAATACCGTTCTTGCCCCCTGCCTCAATGGCCATGTTGGAAATGGTGAAACGGTCGTCCATGGTCAGGGAAGCTACTCCCTCGCCCGTGAACTCTAGGGACTGATACAGAGCTCCATCCACTCCGATGGTCCCGATAAGATGGAGGATGACATCCTTGCCGGACACATGGGGCTGCAGCTTGCCCTTCAATGTGACCTTGATGGCGGAGGGCACCTTGAACCACAGCAGTCCCGTGGCCATGGCGGCAGCCATGTCGGTGGAGCCGATGCCGGTGGAGAAGGCTCCCAGAGCTCCGTATGTACAGGTGTGGGAGTCGGCCCCTACGATGATCTCACCGGGGGCACACAGGCCTTTTTCTGGGAGCAGAGCATGCTCCACGCCCATCTGGCCCACATCGAAAAAGTTTGTGATCTGGTGCTTATGCGCAAATTCTCTGGCCTGCTTGCACAGCTGGGCCGACTTGATGTCCTTGCAGGGGGTGTAGTGGTCCAGGACAATGGTGATCTTATCTTTGTTAAAGACCTGGGTAAATCCGGCCTTTTCAAACTCGGTAATAGCCACAGGAGTGGTGATGTCATTCCCCAGCACCATATCCAGCTTGGCCTCAATGAGCTGCCCTACTTCCACCTGTTCCAGTCCAGCGTGTTTGGCCAGTATCTTCTGTGTCATGGTCATTCCCATAAAATTTACCTCCTTGCCGTTGTTAACGATATGGTAGCAGACGGATTTGAAAAAGAATGTAAACTATGTTACAATTAAATCAAAAATTGATTTTTCTCTTTTTGACGGGAGCCGTTGGCAGCCCAAAATGACAAATGCCATTTTCAGGAGTGAGCAGGATGGGCAAAAATAGGGCAACACTGATCTACTTGGAAGATTGTATCCTTATAAGCAAGAAGAATTATAAGGATTGGCAGGAAATCCAACTTGAGTTTTGGCGAGGCTATAAGGCGAGTCTATCTCCAATGACCAGCGAAGAAATGATCGATTTTTTCCAAGATGAGTATGGTGAAGAACCTTGCTGGCCGTTCTCTAAAAATGAGATTCTCCATTTCTTTCACTGTCAATGTGAAATGATCCGGTCAGAAACACTCAGATAAAAATATAGGCAATCAGATAGGAGCTTGATTCAATGAATCTGTACATCGCTTTTTTAAGGGGCGTCAATATCAGCGGCAAAAATAAAATTCCCATGGCGGAACTAAAAACAGGTTTTGAAAATCTGGGCTTTGGAGCGGTCAAAACATACCTAAATAGTGGAAATGTCCTCTTTTCTAGCGACCGGAACGGCAGAGAGGAATTAGCCAGTCAGATTGAGAGCATGATAAAAGTCAAATTTGGTGTTGACATACCGGTCTTTGTCATCTTAAGGCAGGAGCTGGAGGATATCCTGCAAAACGCCCCCGCTTGGTGGGGCGCCGGACGAGAAGGGATATACGATAACCTGATCTTTATTATGCCGCCGGCTGTCTTTTCCCAGGTATCGGACGAGATTGGGGCGCCCAGAGAAGGACTGGAACAGATTCAGAACTATAAAGAAGCTATCTTCTGGTCATTCAGCCGGAAGGACTATCAGAAAACAAATTGGTGGCCCAAGACCGCCAGCGCCGCTATTAGTAGAAAACTGACCATCCGAACGGCAAACACTGTCAGGAAACTGGTTGGAATGTAACATCTTCTCCCCTCCCTATCAGGACGAACTCTAATCTGTCTCGATATCAGTTGATGATCAGGAGCGATACGCTATATGAATGCCTTTGATTTGGACTTTCCCGCTCACATCTGGGCGCCTTTTGCCCAGGGGCGTCCCCCAATCCGGTGCTCACCGGGCTATCTGATCTATCTTCAGGGGACCGAGGCCACCTGCTTCTACTATCTGAAGGAGGGGCAAGTGCGCAGCTTCATCCAGTCAGAGGACGGCGCGGAGCGGGCGCTCAATGTCTACGGCCCTGGCAGCCTATTTGGAGAGGCCTCCTTTTTTGACGAGCTGCCGCGAGTATCCTCTGCTGTGGCCCTCACAAGCTGTGAGATCGTGGCGATTGACCGGGAGCTGGTCACCGAGGAGATTGAAAAGGACCCAGAACTGGCCCTGGCTATGATGAAATATCTTGCCAGAACTGTGCGCCTGCTCTCTACTCAACTGGACCAGATGGCCTTCCGCCCGGCGCAATGGCGGATCGCCCGATATCTGCTGTCACTCTCCCCCACCGGTGGCCCGGTCCGCTGTACACAGGAGGACATCGCCTCCTCTGTATCTGCCAGCCGAGTGACCGTGAGCCGTGTTCTGAACCAGTTGGCTCGGCAGGGCATCATTGAACTGGGCTACAGCACCATCTTCGTATGGGATATAGAAGCCCTGAAAAAAACCTGTCAAGTTTGAAAGGGAGGGAAAACCATCGGTTTTCCCTCCCTTTCCTGTTCTGTTTACCTTCTGTCATAGATACATTCTACCATTTCTCCCCGCCTGCAACAGTCAGTCAGATGCAGGAAGGTACTCTCCTCCCGCTCTCCGAACAAGCGGATGCCGCCCCCCAGCAGGACAGGCAGGATGGTCAAACGAATCTGGTCGATTTGGCCGGCCTCTGCCGCCTGGCGGACCAGCTCTGCCCCTCCGCACAACCAGATATTCTTCCCTTTTTCTTCCTTCAAACAGTCTAACAGTTGATCCAACGGCCCGTTAAAAAAATGGATGCCTTTTTGATCGTCCAGATGGCGGTGGGTCAATACATAGGTCGTCAACCCCTGATAGGGCCACTGATCTGGAGAGAGCTGTGTGGTCACCTGATGGTAGGTCTTATATCCCATGAGAACAGTATCGACCTTTTGGATAAACTCGTCATAGCCGCTGTTCTCCTCACCCTTAGATGCCTGTTCCAGCCAGTCCACCCCTCCCTGGCGGTCTGCGATGAAACCGTCTAAGCTCACGGCAATATAGAGAATAACCTTTCTCATACAGGCATACCACCTATTGAGATAGCTCGTTCCAGCGCTACATCGATATTCGGCTGGAAATTTTCCGCTCCTACTAAATCATACATACCAGATTTTCGAAAGACTGACATGGGCTGTTCGTTCACATGGGAAAATACTACATTAATATTTTTTCTTACACACTCGTCATAAAGGCGGCGCAGACCATTTAAGGCTGTGATATCCATAGCGGGGACTGACCGCATCCGCAAAATCAGAACCCGACATCCATTGTCCCGCTCCATATGTGGGATCTTATCGGCGGCGCCGAAAAACATAGGACCGCTGATCTCATATACCATGACATAGGCCGGTACAGGCTTCAGGCGGCCCTGTTCATCTCCCGTGTCCTCCACATACTCCCACTCCTTGACGACCGCTACGTCGGCCATACGCTTCATAAACAGCAGGCAGGCCAGGGACAACCCCACCCCAATGGCCACCACCAGATCAAAGGCTACTGTGAGGATGAAAGTGAGGACCAAAACCGCGATGTCACTTTTGGGTGAAGTCTTTGCTACCTTCAGTACAGTACGCCAGCCACTCATATTGTAGGCCACCTGGAATAGGATGGCCGCTATGCAGGGCATCGGGATCAGTGCCGCGTAAGGCATCAGAAGGACCAGAACCAGAAGCAGCACCAGAGCGTGTACCATGCCGGCCACAGGGGATGTGCCGCCGTTTTTGATGTTGGCGGCGGTACGCGCGATGGCACCGGTCGCTGGAATACCTCCGAACAGGGCCGAGGCGCTATTTCCTACCCCCTGGGCCACCAGTTCCATATTGGAATTATGCCGTGAGCCGATCATCTCATCTGCCACAACTGCGGACAGCAGAGATTCGATGGCCGCCAGCACAGCGATGGTGAAGGCGTCCGGCAGGACCGCGGACACTGTCTCATAGGACAGATCGGGCATTTGGAACTCAGGCAGCGCACTGGAAATGACATAGAGATCGCCAATCGTATTGACCGGCAGATCTAGCAGCCCAACCACCGCCGCCGTCAACAGTACCGCGATCAGTGAGGCAGGTATCCTTTGCGAAACCCTAGGCCAGAGGAGCAGGATCGACAGGGACAGTATCCCAACCGCCATGGCAGCCGGGTTGACGGTATGGAAGGTTCGAACCACTTCTTCCAGCTTTTCCATCGTTTCTACAGGGGCCTGCTGAAAGGTCAACCCAAAGAAATCCTTTAGCTGGCCAATCACGATTGTGACTGCGATACCGGCAGTAAATCCGATTGTAATAGTATAAGGGATAAACTTAATCATACTGCCCATATGAAGAATCCCCATCAGTACCAGCATGACGCCGGCCAGCAAAGTAGCCGTAGCCAGTCCAGCCATTCCGCTGCGGGCCACGATACCTGCTACAATGGTGGCAAAGGCCGCGGTGGGACCTGCGATCTGCACTTTACTCCCGCCCAAGGCAGAGATCAAGAATCCAGCCACAATAGCTGTATAGAGGCCCTGTTCCGGAGATACACCAGAGGCCAGAGCCAAAGCAATGGAGAGCGGCAGGGCAATAATGGCGACGATCACTCCTGCGGCCAGGTCTTTCAAAAACCGATCTTTGGAATAGCCCTTTAGACATCGAAAAAGCTGGGGTTTTAAATCAGTCATCTTTTCTCCTCCTCAATAATAAAACACACAACTTTTTTATCATAGTCGCTATTCCAGCCCTTTTCAAGGGTTTTCTCTATTTTGTTTCATATTAAAAATACGGGGCCGAAAAACGGCCCCGCATATGGTACAGCTTTCAATTTTCTTTCCTATGCCGCCCCGTTGGTCACCCTCGCCTCTGGGAAATAGTCCATAGGGTCTACCCAAACTCCATCCAGCATCGTTTCAAAATGGAGGTGGTATCCGGTGCTTTTTCCTGTTTTTCCCACCGCCCCGATTTGTTGACCAGCTGTGACCTGATTGCCCTCCTGGCAGAAATCGCCAGACACAAGATGGGCGTATTTGGTGCTTAGACCTCCGCCGTGGGAGAGCTCCACATAATTGCCGTACTCCGTGTTATAGCCCACTTCGGTCACTGTACCCTGAGCGGCAGCCAGCACGGGGGTCTCCTTCTCCAAAACGAAGTCGATCCCCATATGCTCCGATCGCTTCCCGGTAATTGGGTGGACTCTGCCTTCAAACAGGGCACTGATCTTGACCTCTTGCCCCCCTTCAAAGGGCCAGGACAACTCGGCAGGGACGGACACCTCCTCCGACGGCACAGGCCCCTGTACTACAGTCGGTTCCGCCGCGGAGGAGGTACGCTCTCCGCCCGCGTAGGCCCCTACCACTACAAAAGAGATCGCTGCGGCGGCTGTCACCACCCAAAGGGCCGCTTTTGTCAGCTTTGATGTTTTTCTTACCTTCATAATCGCCTCAATCCTTTCTCTCAAACAATTTTTTTGACTTCCAAAGGGTGCAGAGAGAGGACGCACTCCCCTGCCCTGGCGCTCCGCCGCCCACAATAGCGTCCTTCCATAGTTCGTCCGCTGGTGCAGGGACATATTTTTGACCACCTCCTGGTCACAAGACAGCTCGCTATCCCTGTCTATGGCCCTTGCCATCAGCCAGACAACTGGATCAAACCAGTACAGCGAGGTCACCAATACCACCAGATGTTTATAGGCCAGGTCCCGGCGCCGCCAGTGGACCAGCTCATGGGAGAGGGCATAGAGCAGGGCGCGTCGTTCCAGCTTCTCCTCTGGAAGGTAAATGATGGGGCGGAATAGGCCGATCAGTACAGGGCTTTCGACTCCCCCTGTCCGCAAGAGGAGTGGGACGTCCTTTCGCCTGCCAGCCAACTGCCGATAGACCGCCTGTTCCCATTCGTCTGCTGGGTAAGCCGTTCTGTCCAGCTCTTGCCGGAGGCGGCGGCAGCCAAAATAGCGGGCCGCCAGCGCGGTGATAGCGCCTAAGCCCCAAAGGGCAGCCAGTACATAAGGCCAAAATTTCGTTTCCGATTTATCTCCCTCTCCAGCAATCGTGATGGCCCCTTCCTTTTCCGGAACAGGCCGCCCCTCCCCTGCTTCAGAAACCGTCACCCAAAGCTCCGCCGGCCGCTCCATCAGCCGGTCACTCAGGCTCTGCTGGGTACCCAGAGGGCACAGGAACCGGAGCAGTGCCAATAGCCAAAGATAATACCAAAAGGCTCTCGGGGTTCGTTTCTTTAACAGGGTGCGGAAAAATGCCACTGTCACAGCCATCAGGCTTCCTGAAAGGGACAGCGACATCAGCAGCAGCAAGTGATCAGCCATGGCTCCCCTCCCGGTCCAGCAGAGCCCTCAGCTCATCTAAGTCCTGATCGGTCAGCTGATCTCCCCGCACCAGGCTGGCCACCAAATCTTTGGCACTTCCCCGGTAAACCCTCTGAATCAGAGAGCGGGTAGACCATCGCTGATAATCCTCCCTGTTCAAGACAGGGCGATAATAAAAGGACTCTCTCCTTCTGGCCTCTACCGCCCCTTTCTCGCACAGGCGGCGCAAAAGAGTCTTGATTGTAGAGCTGTCCCAGCCACGGCGCTCCTCCAGCCGCTTTCGTATGGGCGCGATGGGCAGGGCCTCCTCTGCCTCCCAGAGCACCTCTAACACTTCCAGCTCTGAATCTGATATTTTGGCCGCTATGTCCTGCATGGTACCTACCTCCTAAAGCAGTCTACACTTGTAACCCTTTATAAGTCTACAACTGTAACCTGCTTTTGTCAAGGATTTTTTAAGGAGGCGGGCCCCGAACAGATCGGGCGCCCGCCTCCTTCTCCTTACAGCTTACCTGCCCAATGCAGGATGGCATCTCGCAGGAACTGTGCACATCCATCTGTCTCTCTGTCATAGTAAGCGGTAAACCGCTCATCTGCCACATATAATTCGGCCAGTCCCTTATGCCTGTCCACATCATACTGATTTCCGGAGATCGTAAGCCAGCGGCGATGGAGAGCCGCCAGCTCCTCCCCTTTCTCTCCCGATGGGGCGTCACCCATTTCTACAGCCTGCCGAAGTTTGGAGCGTATCTCCTGACCGAGAGACTCCCACTGACGATACTGCTCTTGTGTCAGCCCCATCACAGACGCATTGGCCTGGTCCATCTCCTGGTCACCGTATGTTTGGCGGATCTCCGCCCCATATCTTTTCTCATTTTCCTCTACGGCACGCCGCTTAAAAGCCTGAAATTTCTGTTCATCCATCATAACATCATTCCTTTCCAATGACAGGATAGTTTCCTTTACAGAACCTATCAGCTTTTCGATTCTGGCCCTTTCTGCCATCAACGTGGACAGATGGCTCCGCAGGGCAGACAATCGATTGAAGGAGGGGTCGTCCAGACTTTCCCGTATCCGCGCCAGCTCCACCCCGAGGGCACGGTAATACAGGATATCCTGGAGTCGGTCCACCTCAGCCGGGCCATAATAACGGTATCCGCTCTCAGCGGTACGGCTCGGCTTCAGCAGGCCGATCTTGTCGTACCAGCGCAGCGCGCGGGTGGTCACGCCAGCCAGCTTCGACATTTCCTGAATCGAATATTCCATCGCTTTCCCTCCTTGCTCTGCATTGTATCAGTTGACGTTGCGTAAAAGTCAACCCTGTTTTTTTATTTTCTCATTTCTTCCAGCGGTTCCGTTTTTATCCAATTTTAATGCGCTCTTGATTGCTTTTTTTTAAAAAATCGTCTATGATATATTATGATATTTTTTCAGCACCATCAGAACTATGATAAAAGGAGAATTAATTTGAAAAAAGAACGGTCTGGGTCCCCTTTCCTCAAAACAGGCTTTGGGCGCACCCTTCTCAGTCTGGTCATCACAGCGGTGGTTGGCTTCCTCTACTTTTATGTCAGTCTGCCTGCCATCAATCCCCAGTCCAGTGATTTTTACACCTTCCTCGCCCTTCTATGTGTCGTCTATGTGATCTGTGTGTTTTTGCTGTCCGGTGCCCCCAGAGACAACGTGGTACGCACCCCGGCTGAAAAGCTGAAGGAGTGGGTCCGGTTTGTCAAAAGCCGCTGTCTTCCGGTCGGCATCCTGTTCGTGGTGGTATTGGCGGTCGCGCTGGTGGGGCAGATTATTTCCCTGCCCATCTTCCGCGCGTCCTCTTACCGGGATCTGCTCACAGTAGAGGATGGTAAGTTCACGGAAGACATCAGCCAAATCTCTTTTGATAAGATCCCCACTCTAGATCGGGAGTCCGCCGAGTATCTGGGTGACCGTCAGATGGGTACACTCAGCGATATGGTCAGTCAGTTTGAATACTCCAATGACTCCACCCAGATCAACTACCAGGGGCGGCCTGTCCGGGTGGCTCCTATCGCCTACGCTGATCTCATCAAGTGGTTTACCAACCGGAGCGAGGGCCTGCCCGCCTATGTATTGGTAGACATGGTCACCCAGGAGGCCACAGTTACTCGCTTGACTGAGGGCATGAAGTACTCCTTCTCCGAGCCCCTGAACCGGAACATCATGCGCCATCTCCGTTTCCAGTACCCCACTTTTCTCTTTGACACCCCCCAATTTGAGATTGACGAGGATGGACACCCCTGGTGGATCGCTCCCCGAGTGGTCAAGACCATCGGTCTGTTCGGTGGCCGGGATATCCAGGGGGCCGTACTGTGCGACGCCATTACCGGGGAGAGCGTCTATTACGACATCAGCGAAGTCCCAACCTGGGTAGACAATGTGTATACCCCCGCCCTGATCATGGAGCAGTACGATTACCATGGAACCCTGGTCAACGGCTTCATCAATTCCATTCTGGGCCAGCGGGGTGTGACTGTCACCACCGAGGGGTATAACTATATCGCTCTCAACGATGACGTGTATGTGTATACTGGTATTACTTCCGCAAACGCTGACCAGTCCAACCTAGGCTTCCTGCTCAGTAACCAGAGGACCAAGGAGACCAAATTTTATGATGCTCCCGGCGCTACAGAGTATGCCGCCATGGCTTCTGCACAGGGCGTGGTCCAGGACTTGGGATATGAGGCTACCTTCCCCCTGCTGCTGAACATCGCTGGAGAGCCCACCTATTTCATCCCCCTTAAGGATGCAGCCAGTTTGGTAAAGAGTTACGCTATGGTCAATGTGGCCCGATATGATATCGTGGCTACTGGAAACTCAGTCACCGCCTGTGAGCAGGCCTATATCCGTCAGCTCACCGAAAAGGGAGTAACACAGGCGGAAGAGCTTCCCCAGACGCAGGTCAGCGGCATTGTGGCAGAAATTCGGAGTGCTGTGCTGGAGGGCAACACCTACTATTTCGTCCGTCTGGAGGGAGAGGACGTGTTTTACTCCATCTCCGCCGCTCAGAACCGTGAGGTAGTCACCTTGAATGTTGGGGACCTGGTCACCATTGACCACGCGGTGGCCGCCGAAGGGAGCCAAAGCAGTATTCTGGACGGCTATTCCCTGGCCATTTTGGACGTCATCGGCGAAGCTGATAGCCCCACCGACACTACCCCCCAGCCCGCGGACTCATCTTTCAGCCCTTTGGACAGTGAGCAGATCGGCATCATCGGCGGAGCCGATGGCCTCACCGCTATTATCACACAGCCCAAGGCATAAGTCACACAGGAGCGCCAGTTATCTGGCGCTCCTGTGCCATGTTTGGATTAATTTCTCTTTCTGTTCCCGGCGAAGCTTTTTGAGCGCCAGCTCCCGGCGCAGGGCGGCAGGCTTGTCTGGCTGCGCCTCTGTGTAGCATAGCTCTAGCGGGCCTCTCCCCCTGGTATATTTGGCCCCTCTGCCCGCCCGGTGAGCGGCTAGGCGGCGGTCTACGTCGTCGGTGATCCCAGTATACAGTGTCCCATCTCCACAGCGGAGGATATAAACAAACCACGACACTCCTCTCCCCCCTTGCTGAATCATAGTGAAAAAATGGGATGTGCCGGTATCAGAAGAAAACGATTCCAATATTTTTCTTTCCAGAAAAAGTCTATCACAGAAATAAAACATCTACAAGGAAATCATCCCTCTTCGTTCAATCTTTTATTGCCATTCTTTTTATAAAGTGTTAAAATAAAATGATATTATATGGGCGCTTATCCTCTGTGCCCTAAAATAAAGGAGCAACACCAGATGGACGAAAAAAAAGTAATGCTCTCCGGCATCCAGCCCAGCGGAGATCTGCACCTGGGTAACTACCTGGGTGCCATCAAAAATTGGGCCGCCCGGGCCGAGGAGTTCGACTGCTACTATTTTATGGCAGATATGCACACCATCACCGTCCGGCAGGACCCCGCCGCCCTGCGGCGCCGCACGCTGGAGCAGCTGGCCCAGTACATCGCCTGCGGCCTGGATCCTGAAAAAAACACTCTCTTCATCCAGTCTCATGTCCCTGCCCACGCGGAGCTGGGCTGGGTACTCAACTGCTACACCATGTTTGGCGAGCTGTCCCGGATGACTCAGTTCAAGGACAAATCCGCCAAGCATAAGGACAACATCAACGGCGGTTTGTTCACCTATCCCGCTCTCATGGCGGCCGATATTCTCCTCTACCAGCCCGACTTTGTCCCCGTTGGAGAGGATCAGAAGCAGCACGTGGAGCTGACCCGGAACATTGTCCAGCGTTTCAACGGGATTTACGGTGATGTATTCAAAATGCCGGAGCCCTATATCCCGAAGGCCGGTGCCCGTATTATGGGACTGACTACTCCTGATTCCAAGATGTCTAAGTCCATCCCAGAGGGCTGTGTCTTCCTGATGGAGAAGCCGGAGGACATCGCCAGAAAGTTCAAGCGGGCTATCACCGACAGCGACACGGAGCGATGCGTCCATTTCGACCCGGAGCACAAGCCAGGAGTGGCCAACCTGATGAACATTTATTCCGCCGTCACTGGTAAGACCTTTGAGGAGATTGAGGCCGAGTTTGACGGCCTAGGCTATGGCAAATTCAAGCCCGCTGTGGGCGAGGCAGTCGTGGAGTGCCTGCGCCCCATCCGGGAGGAGGCTACCCACATTTTGGCGGATAAGGCTTATCTGGAGAAGGTCTACACCGAAGGGGCCCAGAAGGCATCCTATGTAGCGAACAAGACGCTTCGTAAGGTCTATAAAAAGGTAGGCTTTGTGGCCCGCTGACTCTATTTTGCCACTTCATCCGCCTCTGCGGCTTGGCCCGAAGGGCAAAGCTGGTCAGAAAAACGCAAAAGAGGATTTGATATGCCGATTCAACTTTCTGTGGTGGGGATGGCTTTGGCCGCCCTGCTAACCGCCGCGGTGGTATCTCTGATTGCCACTCCTGTTGTGAAATCGCTGGCCTTTCGTGTCGGCGCGGTGGATATCCCAAAGGACGGGCGGAGGATGCATGACCACCCGATCCCCCGTATGGGTGGACTGGCCATCTTTTTTGGCTTCATGCTCAGCGTCCTCCTATTTGTCCCGCTGACGGAGCAGTTGCGGGGAATGCTTTTAGGCGGTGTCATCATCGTCATACTAGGAATTTTTGACGACATCTATGCCCTCCCCGCCAAACCTAAATTCTTGGTACAGATCGCCGCTGCCCTTGTCGCCGTGTGGGCGGGGAATAAGATCGAGTTCCTCTCCAACCCTAATATTTTCAGTAGCGAGCCTTACTGGGAGCTGGGATGGCTGTCTATCCCCATCTCTGTATTGTGGATTGTGGGCATCACAAACGCCGTCAATCTGATTGACGGTCTGGACGGACTGGCTTGCGGAGTTTCCACCATCAGCTCCATGACTCTACTGGTCATCGCTTTGACTGTATCTGAGCCGGATGTGGCCCTTCTGATGGCCGCCCTGGCCGGTGCCTGCATCGGCTTCCTGCCCTATAACCTGAATCCCGCCAAAATCTTTATGGGGGACACCGGGTCAACCTTTTTGGGCTTTATCCTGGCCTCTGTGTCCATTCAGGGGCTGTTCAAGTTCCACATGATCATCTCCTTTGCGGTCCCATTCCTCATGCTTGGTCTGCCCATTTTTGACACCTGTTTCGCAATCCTCCGTCGGGTATCCAAGGGGCAGTCCCCTATGACTCCAGACCGTGGGCACATCCACCATCGGCTGATCGACATGGGCTTTTCCCAAAAGCAGGCAGTCGCTGTGCTCTATATCATCAGTGCGATCCTAGGCCTGTCCGCCGTAGTGCTGACCACCAGTGGGGTATTCAAAGCCATGTTGTTTCTGGTCGCGCTTTGCGCGGCCGGCGGTCTGGCTGCCGGCCTGTTTCTGACACACAATGACGGGAGGCATACGCCTCAGGACCCAGGAAGGCATCACAAGACACAGATTTCTGGCAACGACAACTTCTTTGGTGAGGAGGACCAGTCTGAAAAATGAGCGACCTGAAAGTTATGACGATCTTCGGCACCCGGCCGGAGGCCATCAAAATGGCCCCTCTGGCCCTGGAGCTATCGAAACGCCCCGGCATAGACGCTCTGTGCTGTGTCACAGCTCAACACCGGGAGATGTTGGACTCTGTACTGGATATTTTTCGGTTAAAACCTGACTACGACTTGAATATCATGGAGCCCCGACAGACCTTATCCACTATCACCTCTAAATGCCTGCTGGGCATGGAGCAGGTGCTGGAGGAGGCGAAGCCTGACCTTGTACTGGTCCACGGGGATACTTCCACTACCTTTGCGGGGGCTCTGGCCGCGTTCTATCACAAGATACCAGTAGGCCACGTGGAGGCCGGCCTTCGAACCTATGACAAGTGGTCTCCCTTTCCAGAAGAAATGAACCGAAAAATGGTGGGATCTATCGCCGATCTGCACTTTTGCCCCACTGTGTCAAACCGGGACAACCTAACCCGTGAAAATATTACGAACGGGATTTTTCTCACAGGTAACACGGTCATTGATGCCCTTCAAACTACAGTGAGAAAGGATTTTTCCTTTACAGAAAGGCTCCTTGACCAGTTGGAGTATGAAAAACGAAAAGTTGTATTAGTTACCTGCCATCGGAGGGAAAACTATGGTCAGCCCATGGAGGATATCATGGCTGCTCTGGCCTATATTGCCCGGACTCATCCCGAGGTATCTCTGGTCTACCCTGTCCACCTCTCCCCTGTGGTCCAGGAGTGCGCCCATCGGCATCTAGACGGCGTTGAAAACGCCCACCTGATCCCCCCCCTAAATGTGGAGGAGATGCACAATCTGATGGCCCGGTGTTATATGGTCATGACTGACTCCGGCGGTCTTCAGGAGGAGGCTCCCGCTCTTGGTAAGCCCGTTCTTGTCCTCCGCCGGGAGACCGAGCGACCTGAAGCCGTTAAGGCGGGCACGGCTAGACTGGCCGGCGTGGATTACAGCCGCATCACAGCGATGGCCGAGGAACTTCTGGAAAACCCAGATGCCTACGCTGCGATGGCCCATGCCGTCAATCCCTATGGAGATGGCCAGGCCTGCCGCCGGATTGTGGACGCTATTCAGTGGCACTTCGGCCAGCGCAAGGAGCCTCCGGACGAATTTTTGATTTGAGTCTGTTTTGACTCATCTGCTCTATTAATCCCAAAAAATCTTGGAGGTGAGGACGTGGAACCTAAAAATCGTCTTTTAATCGCAATCACTGTGATCGTCCTCATCGTAGCTGCTATGTTCACCAGTTTTGGGCGCAATCTTTTTGCCCTCAATACTCCGTCGGTCGTCCTGCCCAATGTGAACGGCGACGGACAGACTGGCGATGTCAGCGGTCCTCAAACTGGTCTAGAACAATACCAGGCGGTGGAGGTCACACCTCAGACTGTTGGCAGCGTGATTCGGACTCTGTCCCGCAAAGACAGCTATTACCGAGAACTCACCATCACGACCTTCTGGGACGGTGGTTCCTCCTCTATTCCGGTACAGACTTGGGTAGACGGCGGCTGGTCCCACAGCAGACAGGTGCTTCCCTCCGGTGCGGTCAGGCACGATCTGGTGGGGGATGGCACTCTTTATTACTGGTATGAGGGCTCCTCCCGCTGGGAGTCCACTCCCGCGGACAGCCTGTCCTATGATTTGACACAGCGGATCCCGACCTATGAGGTCGTGACCGAATTAGATCCTGATGAGATCACCCACGCCGGCTATGAGCTTCGTGAGGGAGTTCCTTGTGTCTATGTAGAAGTGGCCCGTGAAGACCCTGCCTATCAGGAGAGATACTGGGTCAGCGTGGAGAGCGGCCTTTTGATTTGCGCGGAGCTGGAAAAGGAGGGGGCGCTCGTCTATCAGATGACCTCCTACGGCACTGTTATATCTCCCTGTCCAGCGGAGGCCTCCTTCGCTCTGCCCAATGGTGACATATTATATACCAGGTAAAATATGGGACGGCCGGAGGCCGTCCCATCCTGATACCTCAATCTTCACCTTCCCGATCTCCAAGTCCCATGAGCAGGACCAGCCCCAGGGCTATCACCAGTTCCAGATCGTCTCCTTCCACCAAAAGAAACAGGATGATAAGCAGCAGAAGGATATCCCCCGGGTCGATGTCTTCTAACTTCAGGGCTTTCAATAGCCCGGATAGCCCCCCGCTGCCGTCTCCAGATGAAAAGAGGCTTCCCGCCCCCTCTTTTCCGCCCAATAGAGCGCCCAGCCCCTCCTTTCCGGAAAATAGAGAGGAAAACCTGAAGCCCCCTGTGGAGGCCGGACCATGGCCCTTTGTTCCGCTGTTGGATCTGCCCCCTCCTTGGGGGTGCTCGGCCTCCTGGATAGGGACATAAGGGGTGTCCTCTGATATGTAGCGGTTATACACTCCCCTCCTCCTCCTTCCTGCCCATAGCGGTCAGGGCCACCCGGATCAGGCGGGTCATGCGTGCTATCTGCTGGGCTCGGTCCAGCCGGGCCCGCCGTTCTTCTCGTAAAAATGGGCGCAACGCGGATAGCAGAGCCGCGTTTCTATCATCGGTACTCTGATACTCCCGCAGCACCTGCACCCCTATCTGGAGCATCCGCGGGTCTATCTGCCCCAGCAGCGAGGACAGGTCCCAGGATCCATCGGACGGGCCGCTCTGTTCCGGAGACTGGGCGGGGACCTCTTCCGCGCTCTGTGTCCCATTCCCCTGGGGCCCGTTCTCCCCTGATAACGACCGGGCTAGAGCCATGATCTGCCCCATGGCCTTTTCATTCCCCAGGATCGAGTTCAATTTTTCCTCAAATTCGGCCACGGTCTCGCCACCTTTCTACCCGGCTGTGGTTTCTCCTATTCCAGCCCTGCCTCTTTTGCCTTGCGTCCGATTCTATCTACCAGTTCCGCCCCCTCCTGGCTCCTCATCAGCCGGTCCATCATAGACATCAAGGCGCTGGGGTCCCCGTCAGCGGCCGCTTTGGCCGCCTCCTTCACCCCTCCCTGCTGGTTCAAAATCGACATCAGCTTTTGGGCATCGCTGGATTTAGCCAGTTTGGAGATCACTTCACGGTTTTTCACCAGATCAGCGGCAGTAGTCCCTTTTTTCAGATTGTCTTGACCCTGTTTTAAATTCACAATCTCTCACTCCCGATTTGATTTCATTCCAGTATATGCGGCTAGAATGGTAAGGTGACAAATTTGAAAATTCTCGTGTTTTCCGACTCCCACCGGTCCATGTCCGGGATGTATTCAGCCATTGACAGACATCTCCCAGACCAGGTCATTCACCTGGGAGATCTGCTCCAGGACGCTGAAATGCTGGCGGATATCTATCCGCGCCTGCCGATCTGTCGTGTGCCCGGTAACTGTGATGGCTGGACTACCGAGCCTCTGAAACGCCAGATCACTCTGGCCGGCAAACAGTTTCTTCTCTCCCACGGCCACCTGTGGGGTGTAAAAAGTGGATATAGCCACGCAATTTCCGACGCCAAAGCAGCTCAAGTCGATGTGCTTCTTTTTGGGCATACCCACCGCTCCCTGTGCCATCAGCTGGAGGACGGGCTTTGGGTCATGAATCCGGGTTCCAGTCGTTCCAGCTATGGGTTTATTGAGATCAAGGATGGAACTCTCCACTGTGAGATATTTCCTGTAAACTGATTTTTAGCCGTAAAGGAGGTAAGGCTGTCAAGTGAAAAAGCTGCTCTATATTCTGTTTCACCGCTCTGTTTTTGTCTGTCTGGCCCTGCTGGCCCAGTTTGCCACGCTAGTCATTATGGTAGTCGTTTTCTCCGAATATACAGAGTCCTTCTATTGGTGCTGTATCGTGATCAGCATCCTAGCCGCCTTAGCTATCATCTGCAGCAGGATGGAGCCTGGCTACAAAATTGCCTGGCTGATCCTGATTCTGCCCTTTCCTGTGTTTGGCGGTATCTTTTACCTGCTGGTGGGGGGAGGCACCATCCCCCGCCGGACGCAAAAGCGGATGCAGGGAATCTTGAAAAAATCCGCCCTTGCCCTACAAGATGACTTTAAGTCCGACGACCTTATCTCTCTTGGCGGCGATGCCGCCAGCCAGGCCCACTATATGGAGCAATACGCCGCCTGTCCCTCCTACACGAATACAGAAACAGAATACTTCCCTCTGGGGGACCAGGCCTTTCCGCGTATGCTGGAGGAGTTGGAAAAGGCGGAGCACTATATTTTTCTGGAATACTTCATTATACAGCCCGGTATTTTTTGGGACAGCATCCTGGCCATCCTGGAACGAAAAGCGGCCCAGGGCGTTGAAGTGCGTGTGATGTATGATGATATGGGCTGTATGTTTACCCTTCCCCGGGACTATGACCAGGTGTTAATGAAGAAGGGGATCCAGTGCCGGGTATTTAATCGCTTCCTGCCGGTGATGTCCCTCCGTCTGAACAACCGGGACCATCGGAAGCTGATGGTAATTGATGGGAAGGTTGGCTTCACCGGTGGACTCAATCTGGCTGATGAGTATATCAACATTCGTAAGCGATTCGGGCACTGGAAGGACAGCGCGATCCTATTGGAGGGAGACGCGGTCTGGTCTATGGCCGTCATGTTTTTGACCCTATGGGATTACTGCTGTGGCTGGGATGAAAATTTTGACCGGTTTCGTCCCCCGGCCTCTCCTGTCCGGCCCTGGACCGGCTATGTACAGCCCTACACGGATACCCCTCTGGACCGTGAGGCGGTGGGACAGGCCGTCTATCTCAATATGATCTCCAAGGCCAAAAACTACATCTATATCACCACCCCCTATCTGGTGGTAGATGTGGCGACCAACACCGCCCTGTGCAACGCCGCCAAGTCAGGGGTAAACGTAAAAATCATCACGCCCCATATCCCGGACAAACGCTACGTTTTTGAGGTGACCCGAGCCCACTATCCCCCTCTGCTGGATGCGGGAGTAGAGATTTATGAGTATACCCCCGGCTTTATCCACGCCAAAAACTTTGTGGTAGACGACCGTTTTGCTACCGTTGGCACCGTCAATCTGGACTATCGCAGCCTGTTTCTTCACTTTGAGGACGGCGTCTGGTTGTGCGAAGCGCCCTGTATCCGAGATATCCGCGCGGACTTTGAACGGACGTTGACCTGTTCAGAGCCAATTACTCCACGAAGGTTCAAACATTTGAACATCCTGCTCCAGCTCTACCGCAGCATCCTGCGTATCTTTGCTCCTCTGATGTGAGAATAAAAAGGCGGAAGAGCCGCCGCCCTCCTGTTTGGAGTGGCGGCGGCCCTTTTTATCGGCACCCTGCCGCTTTAGCTACAACAGCCGGAGCGTACCTCTTGATAGGTGGTATTCCCCTTGCTCTGGATGCTGTTGGGTGGGAAAAATTCGTTGAAGGGGAACTGAACCTTACGGAACATCTCGCAGGGGTCCTCCTGGCACTCGCAGCCGCAGCCACAGGTGCACTCCTTCTCCGGCAGGCAGTAGTCATAGACTGGGATCAGAAGCTGGGTATCCCGCTCCAAGCGGATGATGGAGAACTGGCCCAGTGTTACGAACATTCTGTGTATATCGCCGTCTACGATCAGATCCTCTTGGAAGACAGCGGTAATAGCGGGTGGGATATCCAGATAACTATTGTCGCAGCAGTGGCAGTTACAGGCGTCCATCAACTTCAGGTTTAGGATAATGGGGTCTACCGCCTCTACTACCGCGCTGGGCAGATTAGTTTGAGGCAGGTTTTGGATTTCTGGCCCTTCTCCTACTACTCCAGTCGAGAATATCTTGGAGCTTCCCTCACTTCCGAAGAGGACAACCCGCTTGTCAAAGATGGCCAGCCCGGTCACTTCCACCGGGCGGGCGGCTCCCACGAAGGCGTCAGCAGTGATGCGGTAGAAGTACCGCACATCTACCGTATAGAAGCCCCGGTTGAAATTGATGGGCTCCACATCGATGTACGCATACAGTAGTTCAGCAGTCCCCGCTTTCACCGACTGGGCCCGGTCGATGACCGCCTGAGAACTTCTGGTAGGATAGACGCGGATGTCTTCAATACAATCTTTGTCTTTGCAGGAGTCAAAGATTTTTTTCGTGTGTATGCACACGGCCTCCCGGATACTGCGGTCTTCGCAGACGGGGCCGGGCACGACCTTTTCTGGCATATGGTTCCCTCCTAGATTTGGATGGTAAGGACGGTCAAAGCCGCCCCTTTGGGTTTCGCTTACATTCCATCTTATGAGGCGCTCCGTATTTTGTGCGGCTCCATCTCTTTTCTATCCCACTCTTGCGGCTTTCCTCTGAATCGGGTATAATGGAGTGTACCTTAATGCCTCTTGCAAAAGGAGTGGACACCATGGCCCCCATCGGCTTTATTCAAAATGAGCTGGATCTGAAGTTCTTAGTTCTGTATATCATGGCCCGGACTGCCGGGCCCATTACCTTTCTTCAGCTTCTGGAGCTGGCCCTGTGCGACGCGGGCGTGGACTACTTTTCTCTGACCAAGGCTGTGGAACATATGGTGGAGACCGGCCAGTTGTCCAAAGAAGGCGACCGCTATTCTATCACCGAAAAGGGGGTGCGAAACAGTCAGATCTGTGAGAGCAGCCTCCCCTACTCGGTCCGAATGCATTGTGACGAGAATCTGGTCAAGGTCAACGAAGCTCTCCGCCGAGAAGCCCAGGTCCGCTCCCAGGTGTCGGAGAATCAAGACGGGACCTGTACGCTCAAGCTTGACTTCAATGATGAAACCACACCGCTTCTCCATCTGGAGCTGCTGGTCCCAGAACGGAAACAGGCGGACACCATGGCCCAGTGCTTTCAGGATGAGCCCACAGACTTTTATCGGCAGATCATTCAACTGTTGACCCAGCGGAATGGATCACAAAACTCGTAAAGGAGAAAATGTCATCATGAGAAGAGCAGACCGCGCACAGGACCGGGACTTTTGTCTGTCCGTTATTGACCGCTGCACCCACGGGGTAGCCGCTCTGACAACCGGGGAGGATACTCCCTACTGTCTTCCCCTCTCCTTTGTCCGTGTGGGTAACAGCCTCTATTTTCATTGTGCCCGTGAGGGGCGTAAGGTGGAGCTGTTGAAACGATGTCCCCGCATATGTATTACCTTTGTAGCCCAGGACGACCCCAATTTTGAGGTGCCCAACAACTATACCACCTATTTTCAGTCCGCCATCGTTACCGGGACTGTAGTTTTGGTGGAGGACGATCAGGAAAAGGTCGACGGCTTGCGGGCTCTCTGCCAGAAGCTCACCCCACAGTATATGACAGAGGGCCTTTTCAATGCCGCTATTCAGCACAGCCTCTCTGTCACGTCCGTGTGGCGGGTAGATATGGATGATCTCTCCGGAAAGGCCAAAAAGAAAAGATGATCCCTCCTTTCCGTTTCCCTTTCCTCAAAGGGAGCGTTATGATGTAAGATACAGCAACAGCGCGCTGCTTCTTGGCAGCGCGCTGTTTTTTCATAGCTATCTTTTTACCTATCTTTCACCCAAAGGCTGTAGCCGTTTTAACAGGCGGACCTTAGAATAGACCTGTCCCCAATGTCAAGAATAAGTGTAAACAGTCAGGAGGAAAACAGTATGAAACGATTTTTTTCCGCCGCGTTGGCGCTGGCCATGGCAGCTTTGTCTTTGGCTGGCTGCTCCGGCACATCTTCAAGGGATGCCGCAGGCAGCCCAGTACAAACCAGTGGGGTCACGCAGGTCGCTCCCATGTCGACCACTGCTGAAGCCTTAAAATCTCCGAAATATGTCTTTCTGTTTATTGGTGATGGAATGAGCTATCCACAGTTCCAGGCCGCATCCGACTATCTAGGCTCCATGGCCGATCCTGATTACCTGCTGGCCGAGCCCAGTCTGGATGACAACCAGGGCGCGATTCTGGACGGTCCTGTCGCTCTGAATTTTATGGGCTTTGACGTAGCTGGCTCTGCTGTGACCTATGACTCTAACTCCTTCGCCCCTGATTCTGCCTCCACAGCCACATCCATTGCTACCGGCCATAAGACCTATTCTGGGTCTATCAATGTGGATGAAACTGCTACCATCTCTTATGAGACTATTTCGGAAAAGGTCCATGAGCAGCTTGGTATGAAGGTGGGCGTCATTTCTTCTGTCAATCTGAATCACGCCACCCCAGCCGCCTTCTATGCCCATCAGGCCAGCCGCAACAGCTATTATGAAATCGGTCTGGAGCTGATAGACTCAGGATTTGATTACTTTGCCGGCGGCGCCCTGTTGAAGCCAGACGGAGCAGACGGTGATAAGGACAACCTGTATGATTTGGCCAAAGAGGCAGGTTATACTGTGGTAAAAACTCAGGCGGAAGCGGAGCAGGTCACTTCCGGCCCCGTTATCATCGTGGATGAGCATCTGGCCGACTCTGACGCCATGGCCTATGAGCTGGACAGGACTGACGATATGTGGTCCCTGGCAGACTATGTAAAAAAGGGTATCCAGGTACTGGACAACGACAAAGGCTTTTTCATGATGTGCGAAGGGGGCAAAATCGACTGGGCCTGCCATGCCAACGATGCCGCCGCCTCGATTCATGACACCCTGGCCCTGGCCGACGCGGTACAGGTAGCCATCGACTTCGCCAAGGACCACGCCGAAGAAACTTTGATTCTGGTCACAGGAGACCATGAGACCGGCGGCTTGTCCATTGGATTCGCCGGGACTGATTACGACACCTATCTCAGCCAGCTCAACAGCCAAACTATTTCCTATGCCAAGTATGACAGCGATTATGTGGCCGCTTACAAAGCGAATAAGACTCCCTTTGAAACTGTTCTGAAGGACATTGAAACGCTTTTTGGCCTGAAAGTCAACGGTGAGGCGGGCGATCGTCTGGTGCTCACCGACTATGAGCTGGGCCTGCTGAAGACCGCCTATGAGAAATCTGTCAACGAGAAGGATACCGGCATGGCCGACCAGGAGGAATACGTGGCCTACGGCACCTATGAACCATTGTCCGTCACCATCACCCACATCCTCAACAACAAATCCGGTATTTCCTTTACCTCGTACAGCCACACCGGACTCCCCGTGGCGGTATTTGCGGATGGCGTCAACGCCGAACTCTTCAAGGGCTACTACGACAACACTGCAATCTACGATAAGCTGGCCCAGATGCTGGCGGTTCGGTAACCCTCTCTTGAGAACACGATATCAACGGCCCGCTCCAGTCGATCCAACTGGAGCGGGCTTACCCCTGCATTTTCATTTGGTGGTACCCCCGCAGCTTTCGGATATCCGCCTTTCACCGGGCGAATTTGTTTTCATTTTTCTTCTCCTCCTCCACTCCCCCTCCAGATACGGGTACTTCCCAGTGATATTCTCTCTTCAAGGAGCAACACTATATGTTAAAGCAGATGAAAGCTGATTTTCTTCGTTACCATGCCCCTGTATGGGTATGCCTTCTTCTCACCGTTGTCCTGCTCGCCCTGCCTACGGGATATGAGGATAACATCGTTTTTCAGGAATCTGATATTCAGCCGGCTCTGGTACTGTCTACCGATGAGTCAACCGTTATTGATACCGGGCTCGTCCGGTCCGGCGAGCAGCGCTGTCAGCTTGAGGTACTAGGAGGACAGTTCAAAGGGCAGACGGTAGAGGGAAAAAACACCCTGAACGGCTCTCTGGAACAGGATAAGATCTTTTCTGTCGGTGATAAGGCTCTGGTCCGTATCAATTTCCAAGGGGAGCAGATCCTCAGTGTATCTATGATCGATCACTACCGGATGCCCTGGGAATTATTGATGGGCGGACTATTTGTCCTCCTGCTGGTCCTCTTTGCGGGAAAGACTGGTCTAAGGGCTGTGCTTTCCTTTCTCCTTACTGTCTTGATGATATGGAAGGTGATGGTCCCGCTCTATCTCAAAGGCTGGGATCCTATCTGGGTCGGCCTTGCCATAACACTGGCCCTCACTCTGCTTATCATCGCCCTGGTCTATGGTTTCGACCGGAGATGCTGGGCCGCCTCATCCGGTTCCGCTCTGGGTGTTCTGGTCACCTGTATCATGGGCATCCTGTTCACTGACCTATTTCAGGTCCACGGGGCGGTCATGTCCTACTCGGAAAGTTTGCTCTATGCCGGCTATCAGCATCTGGATCTGACCCGAATCTTTATGGCCTCTATTTTTATCGGGGCCTCCGGAGCAATCATGGATTTGAGCGTAGATATCACCTCCGCAGTCCACGAAGTCGTGGAGAAACGACCTGACCTTAGTTGGTGGGAGGCGGCCAAATCCGGGATGAACGTAGGCAGAGCGGCCATGGGGACCATGACCACCACTTTGCTGTTCGCCTACTCCGGTGGCTATGTGGCACTGCTGATGGTATTTATGGCCCAGGGCACTCCAATCTCCAATATTTTGAACTATAAGTATGTAGCCGCCGAGATGATCCATACCGTCATCGGCTCCTTCGGTCTGGTAACAGTCGCTCCCTTTACCGCCCTGTGCGCTGGCTTGTTCCTGGTTGGTAAAACAAAAAAAGCTCAAGGGATGGACCTCAATTAAGAGCCATCCCTTGAGCCCTTTTTCATCTTACAGACCGCTCTTTTTGGTTTCTTCCACCACAGCTTTCTCCCCATATATCGGGGATTTATCACACGCAGATAAAAAAGCAGAATGGCTATAGACAGCAGGAATCCGGCCAAGCCCAGATGAAAATAGAAGCTTAAGACGGTCAAAAGGAGCTGTGCCAGCATATAGCGCAACTCAATTTTCAAATTGTTCCGCCGCCGGTCCAAATCCAGCTCAAAGGACAGGTTCCACACCATCCACATAGAGCACAGTGCCAACATCACGATATTTCCGAACAGGGGCAAAAGGTAGCCGCCCCCAAGCTGCTCTCCATGCGGCATATCCTGTAATGTCCAGACACAGGCATAGAGTGCGCCCAGTTGGGCAGAAATAGCTATCACAGTTCTGTTTTCCCGCAGGATAGGGTTGTCCTCCCCATCTTTTACCCAGCCGGAGCGGTCCTCCATCAGCTCGTCCAGTGAGATGGCGTACAGCTCCGCCAACGCGGCCAGATTCTCACCGGTGGGTATCGTCTGCCCTGACTCCCATTTGGTCACCGCTTGGCGGCTCACGCCCACTCGCTCCGCCACCATCTCCTGAGAAAAACCGACTTGGTTCCGCAGTGCTTTCAGGCGTTCTCCCAATGGCATTCTTCCCACCTCCTTGGTCAAATAGTAGCAGACCAGAAGGAGAAAGTCCAGCAACCAACCGGCAACCGGGGGAAAAATCAGTCAAAAAAGGTGAGCTGCCGATCCTGATATCCACGGGTGGCAGCGGAAATGATAGAGCGCATCTCACACAACAGCCCCAGCTCCCCGCAGCGTTTGGAAAATCGTTCCCACAACTTCCCCGCTCTGGGACTGGAGCAGGTATACCGGTTTCCATACCGCTGGCGGTATTTCTCCCCCAGCCCCTGTTCTGGAAAAGCCCGGTCCAGTCCGTTTAGAAAATGCTCCCTCTGCCCATCCCGCATGGTCACACCGAAGGCCGAATAGACGAATCGTGCTCCCGCCTCGGCAGCCGCCTCCGCCACCGACAGCACATTTTCTACGCTGTCCTCCAGCCAGGGCAGGACCGGCATAAGCAGGACACCGGAAAAGATCCCCGCTCCCGCCAGCTCCTTCAGCGCCGCCAAACGGCGGCTGGGTGAGGGAGCCCCCGGCTCGATCTTGGCTGCCAGCGCGTCGTCTGTCGTAGTCACCGTCAGTTTACAAATCACTGGGGAATGGCGCTGAATGAACTGATACAGGTCGATATCCCGGACGATCAAATCACTTTTTGTGGCAGCCGCCACCCCACATCCGTAGGCGTCTATCAACTCTAGGGCATGACGGGTCAGTTCCAGCTCCTCCTCGAAGGGGTTATAGGGGTCGCTCATGGAACCCATACTGATAAATGCCGGACGCGTCTTTCGGGCCAGGTCATCCCGCAAAATAGTGAGGGCCCCAGCCTTTGCTTTCACGGTATCAAAATCTGGATTTTGATAACAGCTGCTTCGGCTGTCACAGTAGAGGCAGCCATGACAACATCCACGGTAAATATTCATGGTATGGTCGGTACCAAACCACTCCGTACCTTTATTTCTATGGAGCAGATGTTTAGCCGGTATATATTCCATGTCCTCTCCCCTCCTTTTTTCTTATCCTACCAGTCTCTCCCCTTTCCTGTCAAGAAAATTCGAACATTAGTTTGACTTTTTTCTTGGCCTGGAATATAATTTTTTTATTGAATGAAAAGGAGGCGCTGTCCGGTGGAACGGGTCATCTTTCACTGTGATTTAAATAGCTTTTACGCCTCGGTAGAGCTGCTGGACCATCCGGAGTTGCGTCACCTGCCGGTGGCGGTATGCGGAGACCCTAACAGCCGCCACGGCATCATCCTGGCAAAAAATGAGCCCGCCAAGCTTTTTGGCGTCAAGACCGCTGAAACCATCTGGCAGGCCAGAAAAAAATGCCCCGAACTGGTCCTTCTTCCCGCCCACCATGACCGATACCGTGAGCTATCCAGGCAGATCAACCGGGTATATCAGGACTACACCGACCTGGTAGAGTCCTTTGGGATCGATGAGAGCTGGCTGGATGTCACTGGCACCCTCCATCTCTTCGGCGGGGATCCGGAGGCGCTGGCGGACCAGCTTAGAGAGCATGTGCGGGGCAACTTTGGGCTGACCATCTCTGTGGGAGTGTCCTTCAACAAGGTCTTTGCCAAATTAGGCAGCGATTACAAAAAGCCAGATGCTACCACGCTCATCACCCGGGAAAATTTTAAACAGATTGTATGGCCTCTGCCGGTCACCGACCTGCTCTATGTCGGGCGGGCCGCCTCCCGGACTTTTGATCGCTTTGATATCCACACCATCGGCGACCTGGCTCGCTTTGATCGGGAGCAACTTTTTCTTCTGCTGGGTAAAAATGGCGCCCAGCTCCATGACTTTGCCAGTGGGGAGGACCGCTCCCCCGTCACACCCGCCGCCCAGTACGTCCCGCCGAAGTCAGTGGGCAATGGTCTCACCTTTTCTCACAATCTGCGGGGGCAGGAAGATATACAGGCTGGGATCACCCGCCTTTCGGACCAAGTGGCTGCCCGCCTTCGTCGGTATCACATGAAATGTAATGGTATTTCACTTGCCATACGGGACCCCGCCTTTCGGGATATCATCCGGCAGCAGCGGCTGGACTCCCCCAGCAATCTGGCCCGAGAAATCAGTCAAGCCGCCATGGGATTGGCCAAAAGCTGCTGGAATATGGATCATCCCGTCCGAGCCCTCACTGTAACAGCACTCTCTCTGGTCCCGGAGGAGGAGGTCTCGGCCCAGCTGGATCTGTTGGCCTTCGGCCAGGACAAAAAGAGAGAGCGGCTGGAAAAGCTGGAGGAAACAATGGATAGCATTCGGGCCAAGTACGGAAAATCTTCCATCTCCCATGCCTCCTCCACCCAGGCCGCCGGCGGCAGCGGCCATGCGCCCCCGCCTGGAGGCTCCCGGTCATATCTGGAGGAGGAGTAGCATACAACAGGGGCATGGAGGTGAACCCATGCCCCTGTCTTTTTTTGCTTTCCTCGACCAGTTGACGGGCGATCCAGCTCTGGCACTGATTGTTCTCCTCACCCTCGCGGTACTGCTGGTCAACGGGTGGACCGACGCACCCAATGCCATCGCCGGGGTAGTGGTGACTGGAGCACTCCCCTTCCCTTTGGCTGTCCTGCTGGCGGCTGTATGCAACTTTCTGGGAGTGCTTTGTGTCACCGCTGTCTCTACTTCTGTGGCGGAGACCGTCTATTCTATCGCCAACTTTGGCGGCGGCTCCCGCGCGGCTCTTACCGCTTTGTGTGCCGCCATGGCCGCCATCGTGCTCTGGGCCGCGGCTGCCTGGCTACTTGGCATTCCTACCAGTGAGAGCCACGCCTTGATTGCTGGTATCTCTGGCGCCGCGGTGGCTCTGGAGGGTGGCTTCTCCTGTATCCGCTGGGACAGTTGGGCCAAGGTTCTCCTCGGTCTGATTCTGTCCACTGCCGCCGGATTCTGGGCTGGACAGTTGTTTCAGAGTGCCTTAAAACATGTAAAGGCTTCCAACCATACATTTCTTTTGGCCCAGCTTCCCGGAGCCGCAGGAACTGCCTTTCTTCACGGTGCCCAAGATGGTCAAAAGTTTCTCGGTGTATTTCTCTTGGGGACGGCATTGGCCCAGGGTCGCGGAGATGAACAGACCTTTCTCATCCCTATCTGGCTTATGATTTTGTGTGCTGGCTTTATGGCCGCCGGTACCCTTATGGGGGGCAGGCGCATCATCGAAACAGTCGGGCGTGAAATGGTGTCGATTGGCCCGCGAGAAGGGCTGTCTGCCGATTTGGGCAATATTTTCTGCCTCATGACCGCCACTCTGCTGGGCCTTCCCGTCTCAACTACCCATACCCGCACAGCCGCTCTGCTCGGTGTGGGAGCAGCGGGGGGCGGTGTTGTGGACTGGTCCGTTGCCGGCAAAATCGCTCTCGCCTGGGCCCTTACCTTTCCCGGCTGTATGGCCATCGGCTACTGGATGGCCAAGGTGTTTCTGGCGGTCTTTTGAATAGAGCGCCGGGTGAATATCAGTCACCCGGCTCACCCCTCTCTGATCCGGCGCATAGCCTATTCTGGAAGCACCCGCACAGGCGCGGACCGGCTCCGGACATCGCGCCGCCGTTTTCAGAAAGGGAAATTACATCGTGACACAAGCACTTTTATGGGCTGCCGGCGGAACTGGGTTCACTGCCCTGATGACCGCTTCCGGCGCCGCTATGGTCTTTCTGTTCCGCAAGCAGTCCTCTCGCTCTCTTCAGCGCGTCCTACTTGGATTTGCCGCTGGCGTGATGATCGCCGCCAGCATGTGGTCCCTGCTCATCCCAGCCATTGAGGAGGCGGAGGCCATGGGAATGCCCGGTTGGCTGCCCGCCGCTGGTGGATCTGTCCTCGGCATCGTTTTCCTTTTGTCCATGGACTATCTGCTCCCCCGCTTCACACCGGAATCCTTCCACTGCAAAGAGGGCGAAACCTCCCGCCGCCGCACCGCCCTCCTGGTACTGGCCGTAACACTGCACAACATCCCGGAGGGGATGGCGGTCGGCATCTCCTTTGCCTTGGCTGCCCACAGTGGAGATCCCTCCCTCCTACCCGCTGCTACCGCCCTCGCCATGGGAATTGGCATCCAAAATTTTCCGGAAGGGGCCGCTATCTCCCTGCCCCTGCATCAGGAGGGAATGGGCCGTAGAAAGGCTTTTCTCATCGGGGCGGCCTCCGGCGTGGTGGAGCCTATCTTTGCCCTGCTCACTGTACTGGCTGCCGGGGCGATCCAGCCTCTGCTCCCGTGGCTGCTCTCCTTTGCCGCCGGCGCCATGCTCTATGTCGTGGTGGAGGAGCTCATCCCAGAAGCTAATCTCACCGAAGGGGGACATACCGGCACTCTAGGCGTCATGGCAGGGTTTCTCATTATGATGATCCTGGATGTGGCTCTTGGCTAAGTCCGCTGTTGACCCACTTTTTTCACAAAATCCTCGTTTACAAAATTTTAGTAAAAATTTTGATTTGGGGGTTGATTTTCTCAAGAAGCGTGATATAATGAAGCCGCCTTTTAAGGGATAGCTCAAAGTTTCCTTTGCTTCCCAGACCTTTAGTGGAAAATAAAGGCCTTTTTCATGTCTTTCGTCATGGAAAAGCAAATTAAGAGGAGGAGAAATTTATGATCACGTTCCTGATCTCCCTCGTAGTCCTTGTGGTGGGATTCGCACTGTACAGCCGTCTCATTGAGCGGGTGTTCCGTGTGGATGACCGGCAGACCCCGGCGGTCGCCCATCCGGACGGCGTGGACTACACCCCAATGAAAACTTGGCGTCTGTTCCTGATCCAGCTTTTGAACATCGCAGGTCTTGGCCCTATTTTTGGTGCCCTGGCCGGCGCTTGCTGGGGGCCCCGTGTCTATTTGTGGATCGTCTTTGGTACTATCCTGGGCGGCGGTGTCCACGACTTCCTGTCCGGCATGATGAGCGAGCGCCACGACGGCGCCTCCATCTCTGAAATCGTGGGCATCTACTTAGGCAAATTCATGCTGCAGGTCATGCGTGTCTTCTCGGTAGTCCTGCTGATCCTGGTCGGCGTCAACTTCTCCAAGAACCCCGCCCAGCTTTTGGCTATTCTGACTCCTGAAACACTGGATGCCAACTTCTGGCTGGCTGTCGTGCTGATTTACTACTTTATCGCCACCTTCCTGCCCATTGACAAGGTCATTGGCAAGTTGTACCCCATCTTCGGGGCCTGCCTCATCATCATGGCCCTTGGCCTCATGGGTGTAATGCTGATCGACCCCTCTTACCGCGCCGCGATGCCTGAAATGTGGCAGTATATCGGCGTGGAAGGGATGGGGCACCCCACCAACACTCCTATCTGGGCCCAGATGTTTGTCACTGTGGCCTGCGGCGCTATCTCCGGCTTCCACGCTACCCAGTCCCCCATGGTCGCCCGCTGCATGACCTCTGAAAAAGAGGGGCGGAAGGTATTTTACGGCGCCATGGTCGCTGAGGGCGCTATCGCTCTGGTCTGGGCTGCTGCCGGTGTCACCTTCTATGGCAATGTGGCTGCTCTGAACGAGGCGCTGGCTGGTGGTCAGTCCGTTGTCGTTGAGAACATCTGTTCCTCTATGATGGGCCCTGTCGGTGGTGTCTTGGCCCTGCTGGGTGTCATCGCCTGTCCCATCACTTCCGGCGACACCGCTTTCCGCTCCGCCCGGTTGACCATCGCCGATTGGTTCAAAATCGATCAGGGCAATTGGAAGAACCGTCTGCTCCTGTCCGTCCCTGTGCTGGGCATAGGAGCCCTGATCACCCAGTGGGGTGACTTCGCCACTCTCTGGAAGTACTTCTCTTGGTCCAATCAGACCCTGGCTATGATGGTCCTGTGGGCTGGCGCCGTCTATCTGCATCGCAACGGCTTCCCCCCTGTAGCCTGTTTCATGGCTGCTTTACCCGCTACCTTTATGTCCGCTGTCTCTGTGACCTACTTTGTCCAGGCTCCTGAATGTCTGAATATGTCCACCACCCTGGCCTACCCGCTGGGCATCCTGGTAGCCGCCCTGTTCCTGGGTATCTTTATTTGGCGTGAATGGGTCATGCGTAAAAACGACGTACTCAACCCCGCCACTGTCTAAACGTATTTTCTCCACAACTGTTTTTAAGAGGCCGCCTGACAGGATCTGTCAGGCGGCCTCTTTACATCTCTTTCCGTATCTGCCTTAATGCATTCTTTTCCAGCCTAGATACCTGCGCCTGCGAGATTCCGATTTCAGCGGACACCTCCATCTGAGTCTTGCCCTGAAAAAAACGCATAGACAAAATCTTTTTCTCCCGTTCAGACAGGTGCGACACCGCTTCCTTCAGTGCGATGCGCTCCAACCACATCTCATCTGTATTTTTGCTGTCCCTGACCTGGTCCATCACACATATGGTATCCCCACTGTCGGAGTACACTGGCTCATAGAGAGACACAGGCTCTAAAATCGCGTCCAGCGCAAAGACCACCTCCTCCCGTTTGATGTCCAGGATGTTGGCGATCTCCTCCACTGTGGGCTCTTTCTGGTGTTGAGCGATATAGGCCTCCTTGGCCTGCAACACCTTGTAGGCCGTATCCCGCATCGCTCTGGATACCCGCATAGTGCTGTTGTCCCGCAAGTAGCGGCGAATCTCTCCGATGATCATGGGCACTCCATAGGTGGAAAACTTAACATCCAGGTCCGTGTTGAAGTTATCGATAGCCTTCATCAGCCCAATGCAGCCCACCTGAAATAGGTCATCAGCATTCTCGCCCCGGTTGGAAAATCGCTGTATCACAGACAGGACCAAGCGTAAATTCCCCGATATCAGTTCCTCTCTGGCCTGCTGGTCTCCCTCCTTCGCTCTCAACAGCAGCGCACGGGTCTCCTCGTTTTTCAGCACCTTTAACTTTGATGTATTAACACCGCAAATTTCCACCTTGTGCTGCATATAAAAACCTCCCGCCCCAGTGATACTGTGTTTCCAGTATCTCCGGGGCGGAGGGTTTCATACGGGGTCAATGGCCCTTAAATTTTTTATCGTCTGACCCTTTTCGATGGATTTTGCTCTGATGTACGATACAGTTACATCTCAGATGGCCACGCCGTCGGATCATATAGCCAACTCTCCAAATTTTCCTCGTCCATGACCCGAAGGCCCGCCTCTGCCAACAGACGGGCCGTGACGCCCCATCCGGCCTTGATGGTGTGGGTAAAGCTGCCGTCATAGATTTCGCCGCAGCCACAGGACGGAGATCTGGCTTTGAGCACCGCCACCGTGCAGCTATGCTCTCTTGCGATTTTAAGGGCCGCCTCTGCCCCCGCCCGATATGCGTCGGTGACATCCTCTCCATCTTCGGTGATGACCCTACCATCCGCCTGCACCTCGGCCGGCGCCCTGGGAGTGTCCAGACCTCCTAGCACCTCAGGACACACCGGGACCAGCGTATGTCCCGCTTTGTGCAGTTCGATGACTTGGCGGTCCAGACGGCTGCAGCCGTCATACCGACAGGGTTCCCCTAAAAAACAGTAGCTCACCAAAATATTCATAAATGCTTCCCTCTACTTCTTCTCTTTTGTTTTTTATTCAGCTTCAGTACTAACCCCTGCTGCTCTGCGATTTTCTGAAGGGCCTGTGTCATACAGGCCGCACGCTCCTTTTCAGACATCTCTTTTGTGGAAAGGGAAGTCACTTGCTGGACAGCATGGCGCAGGTCATCCAGCTCCAACAGGTAGACCGCTGTGGTGTAAAAGCTTTTCTTCCGTCCGTCGTTCCATTCCCCTACTAGCAGTTCCAAAATAGCCCGCTTCTCCTCCAGCTCCCGCACATAGGTTTCCGGCCCCAGTTCACGGACTCTGTCCAGGTCCGCGCTCCTGCGCCGTGTGGGCACAAAAGAATCATAGTCCCCCATCCCCTCATAGAGTTCACAGGGGTATTGTTCACAGCGGTAACAGAAATCACCGATATTTCGCTCCCGGGCACACCGGGCACGGGGACAGCTCTGATTTCCCTCTCCCCCGCCACATCCGGGACACCAGCCTCCGATGTTCATAGGGCAGAGCAGGCAGTTCAGGCCACATAACGCTACTTGAGGATAGGTTCTATAAAAGTCCTTCATCATGCCCCCTCCTTTTCTATCAAAAAAGCGGCCCGCCAGTCGGCGGGCCGCTGTGCGGTCATCAGTGTGTCAGATAATATTTGACCAAGGTCTGGAGCAGCTCATCCCGGTCCACTTTGCGGATTAAAGCTCTGGCATTGTTGTGGTTGGTAATATAGGTGGGGTCCTCAGACAAAATATAGCCCACAATCTGGTTAATGGGGTTATACCCCTTCTCCTGCAGCGCCTGATAGACAGAGGCCAAGATGGCCTTGATCTCCAGGTCCCGCTGGTCCCCCAGACTAAATTTTCTGGTAAAATCCAATTCTTCCATTCTGGGCACCTCCTGTCTAAAAACCTAATAATAGTCTACTCTAAAAAGTCGCTCCTGTAAAGGGGCACAAGGCAAATTTAATAAAAATGAAATATTTATACCCTAGACAGCTCTGTTTTTCCCACCATACCGGCTGCAGCCAGCTGCAGGATGGCGGACAGCGCCGCCAGATAAAAGACGTACTGGACTCCCCAGCCCTCCCAGATCAGCCCCATGATGGGCGAGGCGACAATGGCCATCACATGGTCTACACTGAGTCCCACAGACAGTGTCTGGGTCACCTCCCCCGGGTCCAATGCCATGGAACGCATCATGAAAGAATGGACCATATTGAACTGCTCAAACAGGACACAGAGGATATAGGCTGCGAACACCAGCCAGGTCTGCCAGCCGCCGGAAGAGAAAGCTCCACCAGCCAGTTGCCCCGCCAGCAGGCCCATAGCAGTGAATGACAGGACAATATACCCGGCCTCCAGCCAGAGCATCCTGCGCACCCCCATCCGGTCCAGCAGGCGGCCAATCAGTGGAGCAAACCAGGTCCCCACAAAGTGGACCACAATGGTTAGCAGGGCGACCGTATCCGCCCCCTGACCCAGCAGGTTGATGATGACCCATGGCGCAAAGACAATTTTGATTCGCTTCTGGCAGCCGTAGGCCAAAGTAACCATGTAATAGGGCATATAGGCACGCCGGAATAAAAGTTTATGACTTTTCACATGGCCGCTCTGCCGGGGTATGCTAACTGCCATCCGGGCCAGCAATACTACCGCTGCCGCTGTGGCCGCCGCCCCAATGGCAAAGGGCAGGATAAAGCCCTCCCCAAAGTGGAACACGCCGAACCGGAATCCTAAAAAGACCATCAGCGCCGCCGCCATGGAAAAGAATGTGTTGACTCCTTTGAACTTTCCAAAGGCTGTCCCCACTTTCCCCTTTTCCGCCAGATCCATGGAGATGGCGTCATTCAAAGGCATGAACAGGTGCATTCCCAAGGAATGGATAAACAGGAAAACCAGCATCACCCCATAGCTGGGGCTAAACAGACCCATGACAACCAAACCGGTCAACAGCAGCAGCTGCGCCACTACCGACATCCACAGGCTGCCCAGAGATCCCAGCGCCGCCACCAGTGCCATGCACAGTACCCCGGGGCTCTCCCTGGGGATCTCAATGAATCCGCGCTGAATCGAATCGATATGATAGACCTCATTAAAATAATTGGAAAAAATACTGCTTCCCAGGCCATTGGCCAAAGCGGTAAGGGCAATCACCAGGGTAAACAGCCGGACCGCCCGCTTTTTCGATGGTTCCATCTCTCCCACTCCCTCTATTCAGTCCACCGCCTGTCATCCGGTCTGCTGTCCGTATCCTGGGTTATAGGGTATCCTCTTCCGCTCGGTCCAGAGACTCCTCCACGTCAAAGGGCGGATCGACCTGGGTGCTGTCTAAATCGGTTCGATCTGGTATTTCCGCTTCTGTCTGAGGAGGAGGCGCCCCGACCCCCTGCCGATACTTCAGCTCCTGCCACTGCTCCTTAGTAATCAAAACCTGGCGGGGTTTGCTGCCCTCAAAGGGACCTACAATCCCCTTTTCCTCCAGCTGGTCCACCAGGCGGGCAGCACGGGCATAGCCCAGCTTCAGTCGGCGCTGGAGCATGGAAACAGAGGCCATCCCTGTTTCCACCACAACCTCCGCCGCCGCATCGATGAGCTCGTCATACTCATCACTGACCTCATCCGGAGCGGAGCCGCCTACACCTTTTGTTCCCTTCTCCTTCTCGGCGGCGTGCTGCTCGATCTCCTGCATGACGTTGTCATCATACTGGGCGGAGCCGCTGCGTTTGACAAACTCTACTACGGAAGCGACCTCCTGGTCGCTAATCAGGCAACCCTGTACACGGGTTGGCTTCCCGGCGCCCAGCGGGAAATAGAGCATATCCCCCCGGCCGACCAGCTTTTCTGCGCCAGTAATGTCCAAAATAATGCGTGACTCCAGGCTGGAGGCCACGGCAAAGGCGATCCGACTTGGTATATTGGCCTTCATCAGACCAGTGATGACGTCAGCAGAGGGGCGCTGGGTGGCAATAATCAGGTGCATACCGCTGGCACGGCCCATCTGAGCCACCCGGCAGATAGACTCCTCCACTTCCTTCGCCGCCACTAGCATCAGGTCGGCCAGCTCGTCGATGATGACCACAATCTGGGGCATTTTTTCCATTCCCTCGGTCTTTGCGGCCTTAGCATTGTACGAAGCCAGGTCCCGCACGCCAACTTCGGCAAAGGAGCGGTATCGCTTCATCATTTCCGTGACTGCCCATTGAAGGGCGCCCGCCGCTTTCTTGGGATCTGTGACCACGGGAATCAACAGATGGGGGATCCCGTTGTAGATGCCCAGCTCTACCATCTTGGGATCCACCATGATCAGACGGACTTCCTCTGGAGTGGCCTTATACAACAGGGAGATGATCAGAGAATTGGTACACACCGACTTACCGGAGCCTGTCGTACCCGCAATGAGCAGGTGGGGCATCTTGGCGATGTTTCCGACGATACAGTTTCCTCCAATGTCCTTGCCCACGGCAAAGGATACCTTAGAGGCGCTGTTTGTGAAGGCGGTAGAGCCGATGACCGAGTGGATATTGACCGGGGAAACCAGCTTATTGGGCACCTCAATCCCGACCATGGATATCTGGTCTGGGATTGGGGCGATGCGGACCCCTGTTGCGCCCAACGCCAAGGCGATATCGTCCGCCAGATTGGTCAGCTTGTTCAGCCGGACTCCCTGGTCCAGTTCCAGCTCATACCGGGTCACAGAGGGGCCCCTTGTCACGTTGACGATGTTGGCGTCGATTCCAAAGGAGTGGATCGTATCAGCGAGGCGCTGCCTGTTGGCGTTGAGCTCCACCAGCGCCTCGCCACCAATATCCCCTGTCCCCTCAGTGAGCAGGGATAGAGGCGGATACTGGTAAGGCGGGCTGCCCTGGTCCATGGTTTCCTGGATATCCTGTGCCACCTGAACTGCCGCTTCTTCCGCCTCCTGGCGGGTCACCTTTTGTGGCTGCTCGTCCTTCCGTGGAGTGGGCGGCACCGCAGGCCGCTCCTCTGGTACGGACGGCGGCGCCACAGTGACCGGCGGGACCACCGGGATCGGCCGGGGCCGCTCTGCCGCGGGGGCAGGCGGCTGTTCCTCTACAGCCTCGGGCTCTGCTGTCGGGGGAACGCTCTCCTGCTCTGTAGACCCCTTCAACAGTTGGTCGGGGGCAGGCACACGGGCTTTGCGGTCAAAAAATCCCAGCCGTTTCTTCTCCTGGGGGGCCGACGGTTCTTTCCCCACCAACGGTCCCTCATCCACAGGGATATCGATTTCAGAGCGGCGCGTCCGGGTCTGGGACAGCGATTCCGCCGCCCTCTCTCCCTGGCGCTCCTCAGTCCGGCTCCGGCGTGGCTGCTCCGGCTCTGGCTCATATTCATATTTCGGCCGGTTAAAGACCCAGTCCGCCACATCCACCAGAGAACGGTCAAAGGCGGCCAGTCCCATCAGAATCGCTCCCATGGCAAAGATGATCGTGGAGCCCAAGCTGGTAAACAGGGATACACAGGCCTGGGCCAGCACACCGGCCAGCACACCACCGGATCTCATCGCCTCGCCGCTGTTCCACAACTCCTTGACCAGCGCACCGTTCCAAGGAAGCGGATCTGACAGCATACCATGGAATACGCCCGCCACCATCAGGGGCAGGAGGAGGGCGCAGGTCAGCCTTAGACGGACCGGCCGTCCACGGTGGAACGCCAGGATATAGGCTCCCAAAAGCAAGGCGGGAGGGACCAGCCAAAAGCCATAGCCTACCAGTCCCTTGACCAGCCCCACAAAGAAGGTGATGAAGATCGCCTCCATTTTGAAGTATCCAAAGGAGGAGAAGATCGCCAGGAGCAGGCAGACCACCGCCCCTACCTCACGCCGGAACGGGCGGTGGGAGGAAGTGTCGGCACGGCTACTCTTGGACGCTGGCTTGGATCTTGCCGCTGAAGTAGTCCGTTTTCCGCCGGAGGAGGCCGACCGTCCCCCTCCGGATCTCTTTTGTGTCGTTGCCATTCTTAAAGGTTCCTACCTTTCCAGGAAAATCAGATCGTACCCGACGTTAGCGTCCACCCCATGGCGCATAGGACCAGAGAGAGCAGGCCGGCGCCCCAGCAATAGTAGGCAAACGCGCCAAACTTGCCCTTGGATGCCAACAGGTTGACCAGTCCGATGGAGAAATAGCCCACCACGCCGGCGATGACCATACCCATCAGGTATATGGGTAGTCTCCCTTCCGGCAGACCGCCTTCCATCTCCAGAACGTCCTTGACCTCCAGGATCGTCGCGCCCAGCACTGCGGGCAGAGACATAAGGAAAGAGTAGCGCACGGCAAATTTGCGGTCGAATCCTCTGGCCATACCGGCGGAGATGGTACAACCGGAGCGGGACAGCCCTGGGATGGTGGCAAAGCCCTGGGCCACGCCCACCAGCAATACGTCCTTCAGGGTGGCATTTCGGGCGTTCTTCCTTCCGCCCGCCATTCGGTCAGAACAGAAGAGGATACAGCCTGTCACCAGCAGAGCACAGCTGACAAAATAAGGATTGGATCCAAGAGCCTCCACCTTATTTTTGATCAGCAGCACCGCAAAGAGCGGCAGCGTACCGACGATGACCAGGAGGACCAGCCGGCGCGCCTCCGGTGGATTCCCATGAGAAGGATGGCGGGAAAAAAGAGCCGCGATCCCTCGAAAAAACTCAACGATCATTTCCGCTACATCCTGGAAGTAGTAGATGCACACAGCCAGCAGAGTGGCAAAGTGGAGCAGCACGTTGAACAAATTATCTGGCTCCGCCAGGCCAAAAAAATGCTGAAACAAGGTCAGGTGCCCAGAGCTGGAGATAGGCAGGAACTCGGCTACACCCTGGACAAACCCCAGAATAGCGGACATAGGATAGGTCACTGTATTTACCCCCTAAATGGCAAGAAGCCAATAAAATCACTGATACTATATTAACACAACAGGACAGGAAATTCCAGTCTTTTTCATTTGCATTATGTAAACGGGCGGGATCACTCCCGCCCGCCTGTTTCTATTGCTTGCTTTCTATCCTCTATCATCCCATGCAGGCAGGACAGCGCGTCAGACAGCCCGCCAATCTGGTCAATCAGCCCAAGTTCCACCGCCTCCTCGCCGTAGATCACACTGCCTACGTCGGCGGCCAGTTCCCCTGTCTGAAGCATCAGTTTGGTCAGCGCCTCCCGCTTGATCCCGCTGTTGGCGGTGATAAATTGTGTGATACGATCCTGAATGCGCTCAAAATAATAGAACGTCTGGGGTACACCGATGACCAAGCCGTTGAGCCGAACTGGGTGGATCGTCATAGCAGCCGAGGGCGCAATGAAAGACCGTTTGGCCGAAACCGCCAGCGGAACCCCAATCGAGTGGCTCCCGCCCAGCACAAGGGAAACGGTCGGCTTAGACATAGAGGCGATAAGTTCCGAAATGGCCAGCCCAGCCTCCACATCTCCCCCGCCGTTATTCAGTAAGATGAGCAGTCCATCTATCTGGGGGCTCTCCTCCACTGTGGCCAGCAGAGGGAGAACATGCTCGTACTTCGTACTCTTGCTGCTGGGGGGCAGCATCTGGTGGCCCTCGATCTGTCCCACGATAGTCAGCACGTAGATGGTCCCTTTGTCCGTCTGGATCAGGGAGGACCCCAGATCTATGATCGGCTGTATGATCGGTTCGCTCGTCTGCTGTTCCTCTTTCTCCTGAGATTCATCCATAATAAGCACCCCTCCTATGAAAACTCCTTTCTAGGTTGTACTGGAAGAGCCTTTCTTAGTCAAAAACCGCTTCTCTACTTTTCGTAGGTTGCTTTTTGCGGCGGCAATGCTCATAATAGAAAAAGATCAAGGAGGTCATCCCATGGATAACATACGCTTTGGGGCCTTTGTGGCCCAGTTGAGGAAAGAACAGGGCCTGACCCAGAAAGGGTTGGCAGACCGGCTCAATGTCACAGACAAGGCCGTGTCCAAATGGGAGACTGGAAAGGGGTTTCCTGATGTAAAGCTTCTGGAACCTCTGGCCCAGGCCCTCGGCATCTCACTTGTGGAACTGATACGAGGAGAAAAAGACCCCAGGGACAGCTTGACAGCTGCCGAAGCGGAGGCTGTTGTTTCTCAGGCTATGGACCAGTCCCAGAGGATCACCGCCCGCCGGTATCTGAAGCTGCTGCGTTGGCTGCTGACCTCCATCGCGGCAATATGCGCTGTTGGCCCTCTGACTCAACTGGCGCTTGCCTTGGAGTTATTCTTCACGGGATCTAAGCTTTTTGCCACAGGGACTTCCCACATGGGACACATCGGCGGGGTGGATGGCCCCACCTCTATTTTTGTGTCCTCCGCACCCCTTCCCACCTGGCTGTCCGTCGGGCTGCCCACTTTGCTTCTGGTCCTCTGTATTATTCTGGCCTTCCGAGTCTGGAAATTAGAAAGGAAATTGAAATGAGAAATTGGATACGAGCCATACTTGTCCCCTTATCGACGCTGGCCATCCTGTTGCTGGCCGCCTGTGGCCAACAGACTGTTGGCAGCGCCACTTCCCCTCCCACCTTGACTCCCGCCAATCAATGGCCGGACAACCGCTTTACCCAATCCATACCCAAACCTTCCTCTGGCACCGTGACCGCCGTCTCCGAGGGCAACTCAGCCGGCTATCAAATCTTTGCGGTCTATCTGGATGATATTGGTGAGGCCGAGGTTGACGCCTACCTCCAAGCGGTCCAGGAAGCCGGGTTTCAGAGCGTACATGATACCCTTGGTATTGCCACGGAAAATGCGGTTGCGCTTGGAGAGCTCTTTTATAATGGGGAGGTTTCCCTCAGCGTTGCCGCTTCAGGCAGCTCACTTAGCCTTGCTGTCTCCCTTCCGGAATAGGAGCCTTGTCCTTTTTGATAACTGCCAGACCGGGCAAAACAACCCAGGCACGAAGGCAACACAGTTCACTCGTAATGAGCAGATCCATTTTTAGGGCTGTCTAGTACTGCTTCACGCCCTCTCGCAATGTTGCTCCCGCCCATTGAAGCAGGAGGGCGCTGTCTTTTTCCAGATCAGGCCCCTCTCCGGCCCGGAACGCCAGAACCCGCTCCAGCACTGACCGCTCCTCTCCAGTTAGCTCCAGCCACAGCTCTCGATGTTTTTTGACGTACACCCCGGTTTTCAGCCAATATATCGCCTGAAGGGTGAAAGCGGCGGATTTATAAAGCGCGGCCAGCAGCGCCTCATCTCGCTCGTGAAGATAATTATGTACACAGCCGTGGTATAAATTGCACAGGCCAGTATGGACTGCCCGACTGGCGTCCTCTCTGGCGAATGTCCCCCGTAAAAATTCCAAATCTCCCACAACAGGGGCTGTGTCGTGATAAAACTGGAACAGGTCGCCCGGTTCCCAGGCCAGCAGCTCTTCCTTTCCAGATACGAAGCCACAAAGCAGCTCCCGGCAGGGCAGGTTAGCCACTACCCGGCGATACCTGTCCAAGTCCTCCAGCTCCACCCGGTCCAGTACGACTACCATGTCGATATCGCTGTCTTCCCTCTCCTCCCCTCGCCCACGGCTGCCTTGCAGTCCGATACAGACGATCCGGCCTCCAAACTCGTCTTTCACCGCTTGGCAAAATTGGGCTATCCAGGCTTTTTCATCCAATTTCATAGATACCTCCTTAGGACAGGACAGGGACCGCCAGAGGGCGGTCCCTGTCTTTTTCATCTGCTTTTTGGGACTAACAGGCCTCGAAGACGGCCTTCATGCCTTTATAGGTCATATAACAATCCAGTTTTCCAACCGTTTCAAAGGGAGAGTGCATGGACAAGACAGGAACCCCGGCATCTAGGGTGTCGATGTTCCGCTCGGCCATATAGGCGGCCACGGTCCCACCGCCGCCGGCATCCACCTTGCCCAGCTCGGCCATCTGCCAAGCCACACCGGCGCCGTCCAACACCTTTCGGACATAAGCCACCAGCTCGGCGGAGGCGTCAGAGGCGCCGGACTTACCTCGGGCTCCGGTATACTTGCAGAGCCCCATACCGTAGTTCACAAAGGCGCTGTTGCGCTTTTCATATACATCGGCAAAGTTGGGGTCATAGGCCGCCGTCACATCGGCGGACAGGCAGAAGGATTTTTCATAGCAGGCTCTGGGCAGCACCCCCTGGGCGGCGCACAGGTCCGCCATAAAGGTGTCAAAGGAGGCAGACTTCATGCCCGTAACTCCTTCAGAGCCTATTTCTTCCTTGTCAGCCAGCATACAGACCGCTGTACGCTCCGGGGTATCCAACTGGAGCAGGGCGGCCAGGGCCGCATAGGCGCACACCCGGTCGTCGTGGCCGTAGGCTCCGATCATGGAGCGGTCAAAGCCGATATCAGAGGCCCGGAAGGCAGGGACAGCGCACAGTTCGGCGGAAATAAAATCCTCCTCAACGATGCCGTACTTCCGGTTGAGCAGCTCCAGCACAGCCACCTTCACCCGGTCACTGCCCTCGTCATCAGCCAGGGGGCGGCTGCCTATCAGAATATTCAGGCTCTCACCGGGAATGGCCTCTCCCAGGGTTTTTTTAGATTGCTCTGCCCCCAAGTGGGGAAGCAGGTCGTCAATGGTAAACAGGGGGTCACCCTCTCCGTTTCCTACGGATACCCGGACCACATTACCGCCCTTCAAGGCCACCACCCCATGGAGCTCCAGAGGAATGGTCACCCACTGGTACTTGCGGATGCCGCCGTAGTAGTGGGTCTTGAAAAAGGCCAGCTCCTCCGCCTCATACACAGGGTTCTGCTTAAGATCCAGCCGGGGGGAGTCGATATGAGCCGCACCGATGTTGACGCCCTGGTCCAGATCTTTTCGGCCGATAACGGCCAGCATAACAGCCTTGCCCCGGTTGGACTGGTACACCTTGTCCCCAGGCTTGAGCTCCATGCCACGGACATAGGGACGGAAGCCGGCGGTCTCCGCCAGTGCAATGGTACGGTCCACACACTCCCGCTCGGTCTTGCCTCCGTCCAGAAACTGCTTGTATCCGGAACAGTAAGCCTCTATGGCCTCCAGCTCACCGGTCTGTAACCGGTCATAGCCGTTTTTCTTCTGATAGGTCAGGGCCCGGCGCAGCTGCTCGCCCCGTGTCAGTTCTTTTTTTTCATCCATTGGGAAAACCTCCTTTGTACCTCTATTGTATGTGTTCCTGCAAAATCGATTCTACCAACGCCTTGGCCTGGAGGGCAAATTCCTCCACCTGGTCACAGTCGTTCACCAAGGTGCGGTCGCACCCTTTCACAAAATATTCGTCACTCTTCTGGGCCTTTACCCGTAACCAGGCGTACTCCTCCGTGATGCCCTCCCGATCCATGATCCGTTTTACCCGTATCTCCGCGGGTGCGACCACCGCCAGGGTAACGTCACAGAGCTTGGCCAGCGGACTCTCCAGCAGGGCGATGGCATCGATGGCGGCCAGAGCTATCCCCTTGCGGCGGTATCCCTCCAGCAATTCCTGGGTGCGCCTAACTGTGGCGGTTTGAGCAATGATATTGAGCTGTCGCAGCTTCTCCGGGTCGCCAAAGACGATGGTACCCAGCTTCTTTCGGTCGATTGCTCCACTCACATCCCGGAGCGGCCCAAAGGTTTTCTCCAAGCTATGCTGTAAGGCACTATCCCTTTCCAGCAGATCGTGGTACACGACATCGCAGTCAATGACCGCACCGCCTAGCTTCTCCACCTCTTTCAGAAGGGTTGTCTTACCCGCTCCAGTGGGACCGGTGATGCCTAGAACAATCATCTGTTTAACCATGCCAGGGCCTCCTCCTCAGTAGGCCAGAAGCCTACCTGACTGCCCTTGTTGCTTTCACAAATGAAATCCCGCAACGGCTTGCTGGTGTAATGGGAGAAATCGCCTACAATGGCCAGACGCATTTTGTAATTGACAAATTTCTGTAAGACCTCCCCAGCCAGCTTAGAGGACAGGCGGAAGAAGGACTCGTCCAGACAGTCCTTGTATAACACAACAGCGCTGGCCCCCGTTTCATAGCGCAGGGACGCAATCACATCCATGGCTGCGGGGCCGCTGGTAATGGGACTCTCAAGGCTCCGTATTATGGGAATTTTGTTGATGATTTGAGATTGCATAAAATAAAGTTACCTTTCTCTTACACTTCAATGATATGGAAGCCGGCCGCCTTGTTCAGACGGTTGGCGATAGCCAGTCCGATGCCCGCAGCGTCAGGGCATTGGGCCCAGATGGCCTTCACCGCTGTATGGTCAAAGGAACGCAGGGCGTCGAAGATGTGCCGGGCCTGCTCCGCCTTATCCACAGAGGGGCCCAGGTTCATGACAGGCCTCATCTCGTGCCGTTTCGTGAACAGGGGCACAAACTCGTCAAAACAGATGATCCCGTCCTCTGGGGCGGCATGGTTCAGTATGTACGCAGCACTTTTGGACGCCTCCCCCGCCACTACCGTCACTGGCGCCTTAGGGGCGTAGTGGCGGTACTTCATGCCGGGGGCGCGGGGTTTCTCCCCCGCCCCCATCAATCGGGTCACCGCAGGGTCTACTTCCACATCCCCCAGGACAGCCTCAAGTTGCTCCAGGGTGACGCCCCCCGGCCGCAGCAGCCGGGGCGAGTCACAGGACAAGTCCACGATGGTGGACTCCACCCCCACAGCACAGGGACCGCCGTCTACAATGGCGTCAATCTTTCCATCCATATCCTCCCACATATGGGCGGCGGAGGTGGGACTGGGCCGCCCAGAGGTATTCCCTGAGGGTGCGGCCACGGGGACATCCGCATCTCTGAGGATAGCCCGGCATAGAGCGTGAGCGGGGCAACGCATTCCCACCGTGTCCAGGCCGGCGGTGACCACATCTGGCACTACATCCCGCCGGGCGAGAATCATGGTCAGCGGGCCTGGCCAGAAACGTTCTGCTAACCGATAGGCTGTAAGGGGAATTCCCTTGCAATACCGGTCCAGATGGTCTATCGATGGAATATGTAAAATCAGAGGATTATCCTGGGGCCGCCCCTTGGCCTGAAAAATACGGGCCACTGCCTGGGGATTCAGTCCATTGGCGCCCAGGCCATATACGGTCTCTGTGGGAATCCCAACCAATCCCCCATCCCGAAGGATAGCGGCGGCCTGTTGGATATCCTTCTCGTTTAAAAGTTGGGTGTTCAATGCAAAAACTCCTCATCCTCAGCCTTCCGTCTGACCGAAAAGATCAGATGCGGCATGTCTATTCCGTAGTAATGCTTGATAAACTGTCCCCGGATCTCCATACCATTTCGTCTGGCTACCTCCTGAGAAGGCAAGTTATTGTCCCGGATGATGGAAAAAACCTCTCTCTGGCCCAATTTCTGGAAGGCATAGTTCCGGCACGCCTGGGCCGCCTCCGTGGCATATCCCCTGTGCCAGACGGCTTTTTCCAATAGATAGCCAACCTCCATCACCAAGTCGCCCTGGCCTCGGTCCTGCCAAGTCAGGCCACACTGGCCCACCATTTTACCACTGGACTTTTCCACCGCCGCCCACAGGCCCATCCCATCTCTAGCATAACGCTCTTGCTGGCGGCGCAACCACTCCCAGGCCTCCTCATCTGAAAAGGCGTGCTCATAGGCATACATCACCGCTGGGTCCTGGAGCATCCGGCACAGCGCCGGGAAGTCTTTGTCCCCCATCTCCCGGAGGAGGAGCCGCTCTGTCTTCAAAATCGTTTTATCCATGGCCGAGAATCACTTCCAGTAACTCCTGAGGTTCCTCAACCAACTGATCTGCTCCTTCTTTCTCCAGCTCCTCCCGTCCACGGAATCCCCACAGGACACCACAACTGGTCAGGCCACCGTTTTTCGCGGTACGGATATCCACGTTGCTGTCCCCAACGAACAGGGTATTTCCCCTCTCTGCTCCCATCCGCTCCATAAGCCTTTGGAGCAGGGCAGGGTCCGGCTTGGGCTCATAACCGGGAATGGCTCCCTGGACGATAGAAAAGACACCCGGATAGTAGCTTTCCACCACAGGTCCTGCCAGTTCGTCCGCCTTGTTGGTCAGTACGGACATAGAAACGCCCGCCTCCTTCAGCATCCGGACCACCTCTGGAAGTCCGGCATAGGGTGCGGTCTTGTCCTCCTTATGGGCATCGTAGTAGGGCATAAACTCCTCCAGGATAGCCGCTACCCCCTCCGGGGTGCGCCACTCCTCCGGAACAAAACGGGCCACCAGTTTGGCCATCCCGTTTCCCACGAACCGCTTGTACTCCTCCACTGTATAGGTGGGCCAGCCATGGAGGCGGCAGACGTAGTTGCCCGCGTCAGCCAGGTCGTCAATAGTATCCAGCAACGTACCATCCAGATCAAAGATCACATTGTGAAACATGGCTCGCTCCTCATTCGTAAATGCCGATCTCCATGCCGCCGATCTCCACGGTGGTATTTTTATCAAACGCGGCCCGCTGGAGATAGGCCTTCACCGCCATCTGGGCATATTTAGGGTTGTGCCTCTCATCCTCCAGTTCCAGATCGATGCGGCCGTCTTCCCCTCCGCACACGACGCCGCCCTCCTCCAGCACCTCGTTTAGTTCCTCCACCACATCGGGCAGCTCCTTATCCTGGGGAAGGCTGGTATAGTGAATATACAGTTCCATAGTCCTCTCTCCTGCTTTCTACTCTTGTTGTTTCAATTTTTCTGCCTGGTCCGCGGCGGCCAGCGCATCGATCAGCTCGTCCAGGCCGCCGTCCATCACGCTGTCTATCTTATAGAGGGTCAGCCCAATGCGGTGGTCCGTAACACGACCCTGGGGAAAATTGTAGGTACGGATGCGCTCGTTCCGCATGCCGGAGCCCACCTGGCTGCGCCGCTGTGCCGTATATTCGGAGGATATCTTCTCTTGCTCGGCCTCATACAGTCGGGAAGCCAGGATACGCATGGCCTTGTCCCGATTTTGGAACTGGCTGCGCTCCTGCTGACACTCCACCACGGTCCCCGTCGGCTTGTGAATCAGGCGGACAGCGGAGGAGGTCTTGTTCACATGCTGGCCCCCGGCCCCGGAGGAGCGGAAAACCTGCATTTCGATGTCCGCCGGATTCAGTCGCACATCCGCACTTTCCATCTCCGGCAGGACCGCTACTGTCACCGTGGAGGTATGGACCCGTCCTCCAGACTCGGTCTCGGGCACCCGCTGGACCCGGTGGACGCCACTCTCGAACTTCAGGCGGGAAAAAGCCCCTGTCCCCTCAATCGTAAAGGTTATTTCCTTTATGCCCCCAAGCTCTGTCTCACTGGCCGAGTCCACCTCACAGTGCCATCGCTGGCTCTCGGCATACATGGAGTACATCCGATAGAGGGAGTGGGCAAAGAGGGCGGCCTCCTCTCCGCCTACCCCGGCTCGTATTTCCACAATAACGTTTTTGTCATCGTTAGGATCCTTTGGGAGGAGCAATATCTGCAGCTCCCTTTCCAGCTTTGGGATGTCCTCCATCGCCTGAGAATATTCCTCCTGGGCCAGTTCCTTCATCTCAGAATCCGACATCAGCTCTCGAGCCTGGTCCCGGGCCTCTAGGGTCCGCCGATAGGTACGGAAGGTCTCCACCAGAGGCTGGAGCTCCGACTGCTCCTTATTCAGTTTCGCCACCTGGGCCGGATCGTCATAGGTTTCCGGCGCGGCCAGCCGCGCCTCGATTTGGCTGTATTTCGCCTCAATGGCGGTAAGCTTGTCCAGCATGAGGTCACTCCTTATCGGTCAAACACAAAAGACTTTACCAGGGCCAGAGGCTCCCGGATATACATATGCAGCCTAGAAGGCAGATGGCTGGTAGGCGCGGCCAAAGTATATACCTCCTCAAAACCCGCTCGCTGGGCCAGCATTCTGGCCCGAGTCAGGTGGAACCCATTGGATACGACCAAAATCCCGTCAGAGTAATCTATCTGGGCCTCATCCATTTGCTTTTTGGAATAAGCAAAGTTTTGGGCCGTATTATGAGAAGCCGTTTCCAAGAGAACCTTTTCCCCGTCCACTCCATTGGCGATCAGATAGTCCGCCATCGCCTGGGCCTCACTTGTAGGCTCGTCTGGACCCTGGCCGCCGGAAACTACCACCGTCAGATCGGGGTGGTCCTCCAAATAGTTCAGTGCCTCATCCAACCGGTCTCGGAGAAGAATGGAGGGCCCGTCCTCCTTCACCTGGCAGCCCAGGACGATCATCACCTGTGGTTCGCCGCTGATGTGGTCATAGGCCCCGGAGAGAACCGCCCCCAACAGAGTGGCAAAAGTGAGCGCTCCGGCCAGCATCAGAGCCAATATCACTTTGAAGGCAAGACCAAAACGCTTGCCCTTGTAACTGGCTACCTCTATTTTGGACCTTCTCGCCCTCATCCCCTGGCCTCCTCCAGCTGTGCGGACAGACCTTCCCAGGTCCCGTACAGCTTCAAGATCTCCTCTTCCAAGGCCTCCCGCTGTTCATACAGCTCCTGGAGCTTCAAATAGTCGGCGGCGGCCTCCTCAATCTGAATGGACAGGTCGTACATCCTCTCCTCAGCCTTGGCTACGGCACGCTCTGCGGCGTTGACCTGCTTTTCCAGTTCCTTGGTGCCCCCTGTCCGCTTGGGTTTCTCCTCTTTTGCCCCCTCCTCTGGAACTGGAGCATGGTGCGGGGCTGCCTGACCAGACTGCTTCTGCCGCTGCCTGACGGCCTGGAATTCCTGATAGCTGCCCTTAAAATCGGTAATGCGGCCGCCCTCCAGCATCCAGATACGGGTGGCAAATCGGTCGATAAAATAGCGGTCGTGGGACACAAAAAGAAGATTTCCCTCGTATTCCTCCACCGCCTCCTCGATCCACTCCCGGCTCTGGATATCCAGATGGTTGGTGGGCTCGTCCAGGATCAGCAGATTAATCTTGGAGTCCATCAGCATGCACAGCCGCAGCCGTGACTGTTCCCCGCCGGACAGGGCGGACACGGGCTTGAACACGTCCTCCCCTCGGAATTTGAAGGCGGCCAATCGATTCCGGGCGGTCTGAGCAGTACAGTCCAAATCGTAGATCATGGTATCCACCAGGTTGCGCTCCGGGTGGCTGAAATGGATGATCTGGGGAAGGTAGCCAATCCGTACCGTGGGGCCCAGGCGGAGCTTTCCGCCGTCGGGCGTCTCCTCCCCCATTAAAATTTTAATGAGGGTAGATTTTCCGGTTCCATTGTCCCCCAGCAGAGCGACGCGCTCGCCGCCCTCCACTTCCAGATTGACATCAGAAAACAGCCTTCGCTCCCCAAAGGACTTTTCCAGCCCTTTGATGGACAGCACCTCATCCCCTCGAAACTCCCGTTCCCCAAAGCGGACCTCCATTTTCCGCTCCTTCTTGGGGCGGTCGGTGGTACGCATCCGCTCGATGCGCTTCTCCATGGACTGGGCCCGTTTGAATATCTTGTCGTTGCCCGAATAGGCCCAGATACGCAGCTGCTGGGCAGCCTTCTCCAACTGCTCGATCTTGGCCTGCTCCTTCTCATACTGCCTGAGCTGCTCCTCATAGCGCCGCTCCTTTTCCACCGCGTAGAAGGAATAGTTTCCAGAATAAAACTCCGCCTTTCCCTCTTTGATCTCGATGACCCGGTCCACTACAGAATCCAGAAAATAGCGGTCATGAGATACAGCCAGGACCGTACCCTTGAATTTTTCCAGGTACTCCTCCAACCACTCGGTGGCCCGTAGGTCAAGGTGGTTGGTGGGCTCATCCAACAGGAGGATGTCTGTATCCTCCAGAATCAGTCTGGCCAGGTTTACCCTGGTCTTTTCCCCTCCGGACAGCTTGTCAAAGGGCTGCTCCCGCATCGCCCGTGGAATGGACAGGCCGTTACACACCTTATTTTTTGCGGTATCCATCTCATAGCCGCCGCCTGTCTGAAACGAGGCGCTCAACCTGTCATAGCGGGCCAGCAGGGCAGGATCATGGTCTCCGGCCGCCATTCTTTGGGCGATGGAAGCCATCTCCTCCTCCATGTCGCGCAGAGATTGAAACGCGGTGTCTAGCACATCCTCCACCCGGTATCCCACTGGATAGACCGGAATTTGGGAGATGAGTCCTATCCGCTTCCCAGGGGCAGTGACCACCTCTCCCTCGTCGCAGTCCACCACGCCTGTCAGGATGCGGAGCAGGGTAGTCTTGCCGCACCCATTCGGGCCCAGCAGGCCTACCCGCTCTCCTGAGTCCACCTGAAAGGTGAGCCCATCTAAAATTTTCTTTCCAACCTCAAACTCCTTGACCAGGTTGGATACCGAAATGTCGATCATAACATCCTCTTAGTTTATCTATTTCCGCTCCACCAGACCGATTCGGTTTGGTAGAACTCTATGCTACGCTTCTTTGGTATGCTCCAACAGGAAGGCTGTCAGGTCCTCCAGCTTCATCCCCCTGGACGCTTTGACTAGGAAGGTGCTGTTGGGACGGATCAGCTCCTCTAGCACCACTTTCGCCGCCTCTTTGTCCGCACAGTGATACACCAGAGGAACTCCAGAGTCCCTGGCGCCCTGGGCGATATGCTCCGATTCCTCTCCCACCGCCACAAGGCATTGGATCCCAGCCCGGCCCAGACACTCGCCTACGCCGCTGTGGAGGGCGGGGGAAAAGGGGCCCAGCTCCAGCATATCACCCAGCACAGCCACCTTCCACTCCCCCAGACTGTCCGCCAGCACGCTGACAGCCGCCCGCATGGACTGGGGATTGGCATTATAGGTGTCGTCCAAAATGGTAATTCCTTCCCCCCGGCGCAGGACATTCATCCGCATGCGGGTCGGTACAAACTGGGTCAGCCCCTGCTCGATCTCGTCGGCAGTCAGCCCAAATCGCTCTGCCACAGCGGTGGCGGCCAGCGTGGGATAAATCATATGTTCTCCCAGTGCTGGGATGCGGACTTCCCGGTCCATAGCCGGCGTGGTCAGCCGACAGAGAATATGGCTGACGCTGTCGCCTCCTGTGATATGGGCCTGATATTCCAGTCCCTCCTCTTTGCCGTAAAAGACCGCCGGCACAGTAGTATGCCCCCGGAGAGTGGACAACAGCTCGTCATCTCCGTTCAATACCAGCAGACCATTTCCCTTTACATGAGGCAGAAGCTCACACTTTGCCTTAAAAATATTTTCCCGGCTGCCCAGGCGCTCAATGTGGGCATCTCCGATATTGGTAATGATTCCCACGTCCGGCTTGACAATCTCTGCCAAATAGTCAATCTCCCCGGCCTTGTCCATGCCCATTTCCAGGACACAAATCTGATGCTCCCCGGTGAGCCGCAACAGGGTAAGGGGCAGTCCCACATTGTTGTTGAAGTTCCCTTCAGTCTTCAGCACCTTATACTTTGTACCCAATACAGCGGCCACCATATCCTTTGCGGTTGTCTTGCCAACACTGCCGGTAATGGCTACAAATGGGATATCAAATCTTCCCTTGTACCATGCCGCCAGATCACGCAGGGCCTTCTGGGTATTGGAAACCTTGACATAGAACTTTCCAGGCAGATAATTCTCTCGTTCCCGGGCTGTAATACAGCCCACTGCCCCTCCCTCCAGCGCGGCATTAATGTAGGCGTGCCCGTCAAATCGCTCGCCGATCAGCGGGATAAACAGGGCTCCCTCATGGATATTCCGGCTGTCTGTATCTACACGTTGGATCAGGGCCTCCCGGTCCTGAAATTCACCCAGCAACGTTCCACCCACTGCCTCCAGCAGCTGGCCCAAAGTGATGGTTTCCATCACATTCCTTCCTTTCTGGCTTCCAGAGATCTCTGGATAATGATCTCACACAATGAGGGATAATCGATCCCCACAGCGGCCGCCTCCTGGGGGACCAGACTGGTTGGCGTCATGCCAGGAAGTGTATTGATCTCCAGAAAATAGGGAGTACCGTCCTCCGTGACAATAAAATCGGCTCTAGCATATACCGCCAGCCCGATAGTCTGGAACACAGCCAGGGCCGCCTCTCCTACTTTTTTCTCCCACTCCTCTGGAATATGGGCGGGGCAGATCTCCTCTGCCGCACCAGGCTGGTATTTGTTCTCATAGTCGTAAAAGCCTTCTTTGGGAATGATCTCAATGGAGGGCAGGGCCTTTCCATCCAATACTGCCACCTGGATCTCACGGCCTTGAATGTACTGTTCCAAAACTGTTCGGCCGCCCAGTTTCAGGCTGTCATACAGCGCCTTCTCCAGTTCTTCCCTGTCATGGGCAATATAGACGCCAATGGAGGAACCGCTGGCGATGGGTTTGACCACCACAGGCAGGCAAGTCTCCTCAACCAGTGCCCCAATATTCTCTTTCGTGACCGTGACGGTCCTCCAACTGGGCGTGGTTACCCTATCGGCTACCAGCCGCTTGGTCAGATCCTTATCCATCGCAATAGCCGAGCCCAGACAGCCGGAGCCGGTATAGGGGACTCCCAGCAGATCCAGAGCGGCCTGGATCCGACCATCCTCGCCACAGGTCCCGTGGAGGGCCAGATAGACCACATCCGCATGGGCGCATAGCTCCAGCACACCTCGGCCAATCGCGGAGGGGCCCTGATCCTTTCTGCTGGCCCGCACCTGGTTCAGGTCAGGGGCCTGCCGAGCTACCCTCTTGAATTTCTCCGGGATCGGGGCTGAGTACAGCTCTTCTTCACTGCCGCTCCAATCCTCCAGCCCAAAAAACAGGTCCACCAGGGCCACCTGATGTCCCCGGTCCCGCAGGGCCTGGCACACCTTGGAACCGGAGGACAGGGATACGTTCCGCTCCGGACTCAGGCCGCCGGCCAGTACCACGATCTTCATATCAAACACCTCATTTGGTCAGTAGACATACTTATGACATTTTATACACTAATGGATTATTTTAGCACACCTGGACCAAATACACAAGACAGGCCTTGAAAAAAGCGTGGTATCTCTTGGCGAAAAGGATCATATATTGCGCTTCTCTCTCCAAAGTTTCTTTTCCATCTGTCTTTATAGAGGGACAAAAGGACGCAAACGGAAACACCGCTTGCGTCCTTTGTTGATCTTACTGTTTCCGGCAATTTAGCAAGGTCAAGCCTTGTTTATCAGCCGTTAAATATCCGTTATCCCCATTCATTCTGAATCTAACGGACTATCTTTATTTTGTTCCAAAAATACGGTCGCCGGCATCGCCCAGTCCTGGCACGATATAGGCGTGATCATTTAGCTTCTCGTCTACCGCGGCCACATAGATCTCCACGTCAGGGTGATCCTTCTGAATGACCGCGATGCCCTCGGGCGCCGCGATAATGTTCATTAGCTTGATATGCTTACAGCCGTATCCTTTAATAAATGTGATCGCCGCAGAGGCAGAGCCGCCGGTAGCCAGCATGGGGTCGAGAATGATCACGTCACGCTCCGCGATGTCAGAGGGCATCTTGCAGTAATACTCCACAGGCTGATGGGTTTCAGGGTCACGGTACAGACCGATGTGGCCCACCTTGGCGGAGGGGATCAGATCCAGAATACCATCCACCATCCCAAGACCGGCCCGCAGGATAGGCACGATGGCCAGCTTCTTCCCGGCCAGTTGCTTAAAGGTGCCGGTAGCGATGGGCGTCTTGATCTCCACGTCCTCCAGAGGCAGGTCTCTTGTGGCCTCGTAGCATTCTAGAGCCGCGATCTCGGATACGATCTCTCGGAACTCCTTAACGCCGGTATTTTCGTCCCGGAGAATAGCTACCTTGTGCTGCAGCAGAGGGTGGTCTAGAATATGTACTTTCTCATTAAACATTGGCAGGATCCCCTTCATTTTATTTTTTGGTCTGACGTTCCCGCTCTAAACGCTCCCGTTCCGCTTGGGAAAGTCGGTGGTATACCGGCTCTAGTTCCCGCCCCTTGACCAGGGCGCCCTGAGCCGCTAACTCCTCCGCCGCTCGTGCCACACCCCAGGCGCACTGCATTCTCAGATACCGGGGTGCCAATTTTAATGTCAGACCAGCTTCCGTCAAGATATTATAGCACAGTTTGGCTCCATCTCCAACGACAATTTTCGAATTGTTGTAATTTTTCAGTTCTTCTCCCAGTTCCTCCAAGGAGATGGCCCGGTCCGGAGACAGCCGCCTCAGCTTGTCTCCCTCCGCCAAAAATAGGGCGTTGTATACCTGATCACGCCGGGCATCCATGGCACAGACGATAAGCTCGCCCTCCATATGGGCCAGCGGCCAGGCCATAGACTCCAGGGTAGAGCAGGGAGCGCAGTCCTTGTCCTCGCCCCAGGCTAGTCCTTTGGCCGTAGCCACCCCAATGCGAAGCCCCGTGAATGAACCAGGCCCGGCCGCTACGGCAATCACATCAACCTTGTCCAAACTCTCTCCACAGTTCTTCAGCAAATCGTGTACCATTGGCAGCAGCGTTCTGCTGTGGGTGAGGCCGCTATTCTGGAAGGACTGGGCCACCAGCTCACCATCTCTGCACAGGGCCACCGAACAGGCCGTGGCAGAGGATTCCAACGCTAAGATATTCAAAGGTCCACCCCCTTGATCTGGATGACACGCTGGTCCTGGCCCTCTCCCCGGCGGATCTCGACCCAGATGGTGTGACGATCCAGAGCCTCTCTTACATTCTCGCTCCACTCCACGGCACACACGCCGCCTCGGGCCAGGTAGTCCTCCCAACCGATGTCGAACAGCTCGTCGGCAGAGGACAACCGGTACATATCAAAATGAAACAACGGAAGGCGCCCCCCCTCGTACTCGTTTACGATGGTAAAGGTAGGACTGGTCACTCGGTCCGGAATGTCAAGTCCTTTGGCCAGCCCTCTTGTAAACGCGGTCTTTCCCGCGCCCAGGTCACCGGTAAACGCCACCACAGTGCTCTGGTCCAGTATCTCGCCCAGCCGACGGCCCAGGGCCTCGGTTTCCTCCTCTGAATTGGACACGAACTGCTCTGCCATTGCTTACCTCTCCCTGTTCACAAAAAATTTTCACATACAAAAAAGATTATACCATGATATGGTTTGCGTTTCCACTAAAATGTGCTAGAATATATTGTCACATTATTTGGCAGGAGGTGAGGCATTGTCCCTTCTCTTTTCCCCTATTCGAGAATTTTTTAAAAAGGGAGACCGGATGCTCCTGTTTTTCGCCCTTTTAGCCAGCGGATACGGTCTGCTGCTGATCTACTCAGCTACTCAATATCTGGACAATGACCGGTTTATACGGTTCATGCTGGTGCAGACAGCTGCTATTTTTCTGGGCGTGGTGGCCTATATGCTGCTAACCCTTGTGGATTTCCGGCTGTTCACCGAAAAAAACTGGCGGCTGCTGTTGGCCTTCAATGTCCTGTTTATCCTCCTGCTCCTCACTCCCCTCGGGACAGACCATGGAATGGGAAATGTAAACTGGCTGTCTATCCCCGGTTTTCCGGTGGATATTCAGCCAAACGAGATCGTCAAGCTGCCCTTCATCCTTCTCCTCTCGCTACAGATCACCCAGATTCAAGAGGAAGGCCGCGACATTAGTTCCCTCCCCTCTCTCATCCAAATCGGCGGTCACACAGTATTTATGCTGGGATTGATTGCCGTTGTCTGTGGAGATATGGGAATGTGCGTCATCTATATGATGATCTTCGTGTTTATGGCCTGGGCCTCAGGCGTCAAATTGCGGTGGTTTCTCCTTGTGGGCGGTGGCCTGCTGGCCGCGGTAGTTATTCTGTGGCTCTTTGTCCTGCCCGAGACCAGCCTATGGACCGACTACCGGATTATGCGCTTCCGGGTGGTCTTGGACCACGACCTGGACCCGTTAGGAAAGGGCTATCAACAGAGCCGCTCTATCCTGGCCATTGGTTCGGGTCAACTCTTCGGTCAGGGCTATCTCCAGGGCATCCAGACCCACGCCTCCAACAGCGATGCCCTCCCCGAGCGGTACAACGACTTCATCTTCGCTGTGTGCGGCGAGGAACTGGGGATGGCAGGCTGTCTGCTCCTGCTACTGATCTTAGGCGCCGTGGTCTTCCGGTGCCTCTGGGTGGGACGCCACGCCAGCTCTCCCTTTGACGCCTATGTCTGTATCGGCGTCGCCGGGATGCTGCTGGTCCAAATCATATTGAATGTGGGAATGTGTCTCTTTGTCCTGCCTGTCATGGGACTGACGCTCCCCTTCATCAGCTACGGCGGTTCCTCCATTGTCACTCTGTATGCCGCCCTGGGCCTTGTTTCCAGTGTAAAAGCGAGGGCGCTGCCCAGTTGGTTAAAGGACCGAAGCCTATAAAAAGAGCCATCCCGGACGGGATGGCTCTTTTCTTATGATTACTCGGCAGCCGGGACATGGATGACGCCCACAGGGCACTCCTTGACACACAGCTGACAGCCAATACACTTGTCCTGGTCGATGCGCGCCAGGTTGTTCTCCACAGTGATGGCCTCCTTGGGGCAGGCCTTGGCACACTTCATGCAGCCGATACAGCCGGCAGTACAGGCCTTCCGGGTATCGGCGCCTTTATCCTTATTCTGGCACAGGACCACGGGCTTACGCTTATGCTCGGGGATGATAGAGATGACCGCATTGGGGCAGACAGCGGCACAGGCGCCACAGCCCACACACTTCTCACGGTCCACCTTAGCGATCCCGTCCACGATGTGAATGGCGTCAAAGGCGCAGGCACGGGTACAGTCCCCATAGCCCAGACAGCCATACTTACACATACCATCGCCGCCATAGAGGCCCTTGACGGCCTGGCAGCTGTGGATGCCCTCGAACTCGTAGCGTTTGGAGGTCTTTTCACAGGTGCCGGAACAGGCGACCACCGCTTTCATGGGAGTGGCGGAACCGGCCTCCACACCCATAATCTCCGCAATGGCGGCCAGGGACTTCGCCCCACCGGGGGTACACTTATTGATGGCGTTGCCGTCCTCCACGATGCTCTTGGCGTAGTCGGCACAGCCAGCACATCCGCAAGCGCCGCAGTTGGCGCCAGCTAAAACGGCGGTAATCTTTTCAACACGCTCGTCCACAGGGACATACATGAAGATAGAGGCGGCCACCAGGATCACCGCGCCGATCAAACCGATCACGGTGACGACAATGATTGCAAGGATAATTGGATCCATATTACTCTCCCCCTCCTATCAGACACGGAAGATGGCTTCCACGATACCGCCGAAGCCCATAAAGGACAGGGAGGTCATGGCAGCAGCCACCAGAGTGATGGGCAGGCCCTTAAAGCAGGCAGGAGTCACGGCCTGCTCCACACGGCGGCGGACACCGGAGAACAAGACCATAGCTACCAGGAAGCCGATGCCGGCGCCGGCGGCGCAGACGATGGACTCAATGAAGTTGTAGCCGTTGTCGATGTTCAAAATGGTGACGCCCAGGATGGTGCAGTTAGTGGTGATCAGGGGCAGATATACGCCCAGTGCCTTATACAGAGCGGGAACAAACTTCTTCAGGAAGTTCTCCAGCAGCTGTACCAAGATGGCGATGATTAGGATGAACACGATGGTCTGTAGATAACCCAGGTCCCAGGCCCCGCTGGCAGGGGTCAGCAGGAGCATCTGGATAGGCCAAGTGGCGGCAGTGGCCACCACCATGACGAAGGTAACGGCCAGGGACATGCCTACGGCGCTGTCCAGCTTCTTGGAGACGCCCAGGAAGGGGCAGATACCCAGGAACTTAGCAAGAACGTAGTTGTCGACCAGGATCATGGTAAAGAAGATGCTGGCCAATTTCAGAGCCATTTCCATTACGCATTACCCCCTTCCTCGACCTGAGCGGGCGCGGCGGCCTTCTTAGGACGGGTGGTCAGCCAGGTGGCGGCGGCCATCATGACACCAAAGACGAAGAAGCCGCCGGGAGCGCTGGTCATCAGAGAGAAGGTATCGATGGACTCCGGGATCACCTGGATGGCAAAATCGGCGCCCAGAGCGGGAATCAGGCTGCCCAGGCCGGCCATCCAAGTACCGGAACCCAGGATCTCACGGATAGAACCCATGATAGTCAGGGTAATGGTAAAGCCAATGCCCATGCCGATACCGTCCAGAGCGGAGTCCACGATGCCGTTCTTGGAGGCGAACATCTCGGCACGACCCAGGATGATGCAGTTGACCACGATCAGGGGCAGATACACACCCAGCGCCTTATCCAAATCGGGCACGAATGCCTTGACCAACATCTGCACCACAGACACGAAACCGGCGATAACAGTAATATAGCAGGGGATACGGACCTGGTCAGGGATGACCTTCCGCAGAGCGGAAATAACCACGTTGGAGCACAGCAGCACAAAGGTAGCCGCCAGACCCATACCGATGCCATTGGAGGCCATAGTAGAGGTGGCCAAAGTGGGGCAGGTACCCAAGACCAACCGGAGAACAGGGTTCTCATTCAAAAAACCGTTGGTTAAAATATGAAGTTTATTATTACTACTCATCTTGACTCACCGCCTTTCAAGGAATCTGGTTATAGGCGTCGATGGCGGAGTTCACAGCGTTGTTCACCGCACGACTGGAAATAGTGGCGCCGGAATAGGCGTCCACATCGGTACCCAGGACCAGGGCCTGAGTGGCAGGCAGGCCGCTGTAATTGGCCTGATACTCGCTGTTTTCCGTCACATTGCTGCCGATGCCCTTGGTCTCGGCGGCTTCGGTGACCTTGATCTGCTTGATGGTGTCATCGGGATTGAAGGCCACCATGACAGTGACCGTCCCACCGTAGCCCTTGGCAGAGCAAGTAATCACAGTGCCCACTCCATTATCCGCGGTGTAGATGTCAGACACGTTCTCCACCGCGACACCCTCCACCTTGGTGAAGTTATCCGCGTCAGGCAGCAGCTCCTTCCTGGCCTGCTCCTGTGCCACACGGGTGGCCTCGTCAATGATGGGCTTTGTTACCTTGTTCGTAGCGGCCAGAGCCCCGGTGACGATGATACAGATGACCACCAGCACCACGATGGGCTTAAATACGCGATTCCAGTTGCTCATTTCGCGGCACCTCCCTTTTTCACCTTGGCGATACCCAGCTTATCCTGACGGGTGTTGACCTCGATATAGGGGACCAGCAGATTCATCAGCAGGATGGCGAAGGACACGCCCTCATTCATCGTACCCAGGAAGCGGATCGCGCAGGTGATGATGCCCAGGCCCAGGCCGAAGATTATCTTGCCCTTGTTGGTGGTAGGGGAAGTGACATAGTCAGTGGCCATAAAGAAGGCGCCCAGCATCAGGCCGCCAGAGAGCAGCTGCACGATGGGGTCCCGGCCAGCGACCAGGGACAGGACAGCCACAGTGGCCAGATAAGTAACCGGGATGACCGGGCTAATGACCTTGGTAGCGATTAGATAGATGCCACCGATCAGAATCGTGATGGCGCAGGTCTCGCCCAGGACGCCGCCGTGGTTACCCAGCAGCAAAGTCACATACTCACTGGAGCCCAGCTGGTCAAAAACGGCCAGCGGAGTAGCGGAGGCCAGAGCGTCAATCCCATTCTCAGGCTTGGGGTAGCTGGCCATACGGCTGGCAAAGCCAACCGCAAGAGCGATACGGGCCACAATGGCGGGATTGGCGAAGTTGTAGCCCATGCCGCCGAAGAGCTGCTTCACGATAACGATGGCGATAAAGGCACCCACGATAGCCATCCACCAGGGCAGGCTGGCGGGCAGGTTAAAGGCCAGCAGGAGGCCAGTCACGACGGCGGAGAAATCAGCGATGGGTACCTCACGGCCCACCATCTTGCAGTAGCCCCACTCAAAGAAAACACAGGCGGCTACGGTGATAGCGGTAAGGATAAGGGAATTAATTCCAAAAATAAACACAGAAGCGATCAGCGTGGGCACCAGGGCAATACAGACCCGCTGCATGATCTTCTGGGTGGAGTCCGCGCTGGTGATATGGGGCGCGGCGGTGACGATCAGTTTGTTGGCCATCACTTCTTACCTCCATTCTTCATCATGATCTTAGCCAGGGCGATGGAGGGTGCCAGAGGCCGCTTTGCGGGGCAGACAAAGGAACAAGTGCCGCAGCTCATGCACAGGTCGGCGTTGAGCTGCTGGAGCAGTTCCACGTTGCCGTCGTTATAGGCCTGGACGATCTCCTTGGCGGACAGGCCCAGAGGGCAGGCGTTGGTACACCGGCCACAGTGGATGCAGTTTGTGGCCTTGGGGATGTGGGCCCACTTCTTGGAGAAGGCCAGAACAGCGTTGTTGTTTTTCAGGACCGGCTGGGACAGATCAGCGATGCAGTTGCCCATCATAGGGCCACCATAGAGCACCTTGCCGGGCTCGTCGGTAAAGCCGCCGCAGAAATCCAGCAGCTCCTGGACAGGAGTGCCGATGATGACCTCGACGTTCTTGGGCTCTTTGACGATGTCGCCGTCCACCGTGAGGCGCTTGGTGACCAGAGGCATGCCGGTCTCCAGATACTTGCCCACAAAGGCCACAGAGGTAACGTTCATGACGATAACCCCCACGTCAGAGGGCAGACCGGGGAAGGGAACTTCCCGTCCGGTGCAATTCTCAATCAGGACTTTCTCAGCACCCTGGGGATAGCGGCAGGGCAGCTCCTTGACCTCGACACCGGGCATATCAATGGCATCCTTCATCTTGGCGATTGCCTGGGGTTTATTGCCCTCGATGCCGATGACGCACTTTTTGATATCCAGATACTTCATGACTGCCTTGATGCCGCCCAGGATGAAGTGGGTGTCCTCGATCAGGCAGCGGTTGTCAGAAGTGATGTACGGCTCACACTCAGCGCCATTGATCACCAGAGTGTCGATCTCATCCAGATTCTTAGGCGCCAGCTTGACCGCAGTGGGGAAGCCGGCTCCGCCCAGTCCAACCAGGCCACTGGCCCGGATGGCGTCCTGGAAAGACTTTAGGTCTGTCACCACCGGGGGCGCCACGGCGGGGTCCACCTTCTGCTCCCCGTCTGGAATGATGACCACGGCGGTCTGGGCCGCGCCATTGGGAGCGGTAATGGTGACGATGCTGTCCACGGTGCCGGATACGCCGGAGTGGATGTCGCTGGACACGAAGCCTCCGGCCTTGCCTACCACGGTACCTACATACACCTGATCGCCCTTGGCCACGGCGGGGGCAGCCGGAGCGCCAATGTGCTGTCCCATGGACAGAACGATCTTAGACGGCAGCGGCATCACTACCGTTTCAAGGTTGGAAGTCCTTTTTTCATGAGGGACTCCCGCACCTTGCGCGGAACGTTTGAGAAATTTACTCATTCAGATTTCGACCTCCCTATACTGCAATCGCTGGAACTGTGGAGCCTGGACACGCATTTTATACGGTCCCCCTCTTCCCTCCTGACAGGAACTGGAAACCACTGGGGGACCCCGCCCCTCTATCATACCCATGCCCCGCGGCGTCCGAGTTCAGCGGACGCACGACAAAACCCGCCGGACCCCGTTTCTCCTGTAAAACAAGTCCGTCGGTTCTGCTTGCGGGCTTTATCATACACCTTTTATGGAAAAATTGCAAGATTGATTTCGAAAAAAACGACCTGTTTCCCGAGCATTCTTCCCCCTCTCCCAAAGGATTTCACCCCACCGGCATTTCCTTCTCTTCCATAGCCGCACCCCAGGCACAGGCTTGTCCGCGTTGACCATAAAAGAGGCGCGGGCCCTCTCAGGTCCGCGCCTCCCAATCAATCTGGATCGCCTGGTCAGCAGCCACAGCCGCAGCCGTTGTTATTGTTACAGCCACAGCCATTGTTGCAGCCACAGCTATTGCCCCAGCCGCCGCAGCAGAACAGGATGATGATCAGAATGATGATCCACAGGCAGCCTCCGCCGCCCCAACCGTTATTGCAGCACCCCATTTGAAGTACCTCCTGATATGAAGTTCTGAGAGGGGCTGTTTGCCGCTCTCAATCTCATCATATGCGGAGGGGGCGGATGGGTTCTGCCTATGTCAGATAATTTTTTCCGCGAAGGCACGCAGCATCGTGGCCACTTCAGCCCGGTTAGCGCTCTTTTGTGGACTGAGCGTCAGGCTGTCGGCAGAAGAACTGCTGATGATTCCCTCCGCCACAGCCCAGGACAGGGCATTATGAGCCCAGTCGCTGGCCTGCCCCAGGTCCTGATACCCGGACAGGTCGGCCCCCTCAGCCGCTTCCAGCCCAAGGTAACTCGTGGTGAAGCTGTACAGCAGCGCCGCCACCTGCTGGCGGGTCACTTGCTGCTCCGGGCTGAAGGTGTCTGCTCCTGTTCCAGCTGTAATTCCCTGCTCCGCGCCCCACTTCACATAAGGGGCATACCAGGCACTCTCCGGCACGTCGGCAAAGGTGACACTGGCGCGCTCCAGCTCCTCTTTCGGCGCTCCAGCCATCTGGTAGAGCACCGTCATCAGCATAGCTCGGTTCATAGCTGAACTCGGTCCAAAGTGGTGCTCGTCCATCCCCGAAAACAGTGTGTTTCGGTACACATAATCTACGGGAGCGTAGTACCAATCCGTCTGGCATACATCATAGAAGGGCGTCGGATCCTCTCTGCCGTCTTCCAGGGCATAGACGCCCTGGAGCCCCAACTGGGCCGCCCCGGACAGGACCGTTACACTGGCCACAGTATTCTCTCCCACCAGGTAGCGGTGTCCGGAGGTCAGGCGGGCCCCGGAGGCCAGCTCTATTCCGTCTGTCACATCTATGAAAGCCCCGTCGTGAGAAACGGAGGCGGCTCCGTTCATCAACATGACTCCAGCCCCAGTGGTCAGTGTCATCTCATCGCCATCCGACCAATCTCTGGCCTGGAGCGTGGCGCTGTATGCGCCGCTCTCTTCGCCGGCCAGTTGCGCCAGATAGCCCTGATGCAGGTTATCGAGGCCTTTTTTGCTCTCCTCGTAAGTGCCCTGTAAGGCTTTTTCCGCAGCTTCGTTTCCAGTAGACACAGCCTTGGGCACAAAAGTCCCGGTCAGATAGCTGAGGCTGATCAGGCTGTCGCCCCCCGAAAGGGCATAAGCGCCGCAGGCCAGCATACCCAGCAGCATCACACCGCACAGCAGGCCGATCACAGGCCTTCTCATTGTGGCTCCCCCTTCTTCTCTTCCTCCCGATCCTCCCGCTGGGTAATCATGTAGCTCAGAGCCAAAAGGCTGTCAGAAAAATGGACCGATTCCACCACCACATCATCCCGAACACAGGATATCTCATAGTTTGTAAAATTCCAGATGCCGCGAACTCCGGCGGCCACCAGCCGGTCCCCCATCTCCTGGGCAGCGGCGATGGGCACTGTCAGCAGGCCTACGCTCACTTGGTTTTCCCCCAAAAAGGCCTCCAGGGAATCCGCATGATAGACAGGCACCCCAGCGATTCTGGTCCCCACCACCCGCTCATTTACGTCAAAAGCGGCCAAAAGCTGAAAGCCGTTACTGGAAAATTTAAAATTTTCTATGATAGCCCGGCCTAGGTTGCCGGTCCCCAGCACCACAATGGTATGGCCCTGATTAATGCCCAAAATATCACCGATCTCCTCTTTCAGGCTGTCCACCTTATATCCATAGCCCTGCTGCCCAAAACCACCGAAGCAGAACAAATCTTGGCGGATTTGAGAAGCGGTCAGTCCCATAGATTTCCCTAAGGCATTGGAGGATATCCGGACAACGCCGGACTCCTGAAGCTCTGAGAGCTGTCGGTAGTATCTGGGCAGGCGGCGTATCACCGCCGTTGATACTCGGGTATTTCGTTTCATAGCTTTCGCCTCATCTGCACAACCTCCCCTATACAGCGGAGGCCACTGGATATGATGTTTTTATATAGTTTACCTGATTGCCCCCCCTTGTGTCAAATCCTTTTACGACTCAAAAGGCCCAGGGACGATTCGTCGTCCCTGGGCCTTTTATTGGCAGAAAGCCTGCCAGATTCAGTTCCAAAAATCAGTTTTTTCCTTCAGGCCGATGCTGGAGGCTTTGAATACAGGGTTCTTGCCCGCCCTGCGCTGTTCCATGTAGTCCTGAAGGGCCCGCATAGCTGTACGGCCCAAAATGACAATGACCGGCAGGTTGATGATGGCCATAATGCCCATCAGCACATCGGCCAGGTCCCAGACCAAGCCAAAGGACAACTGGGCCCCTACAAAGACCAGCCCGCAAGCGATAAGCCGGAACACAGTCATCGGCACGCTTCCCAGCTTGCGGTTAGCGATGTAGTTCAAACAGCCCTCACAGTAGAACAAGTTGCCCAGCAGGGTAGTGAAAGCGAAGAGCAGCAGCGCAAAGGTGATAAAGTAGGGGCCTACCGCGCCGAAGGTAGTAGCCAGAGACGCCTGGACCAGGGGCGCACCCTCCAGTCCGCCCTTGATATCGATGCCGGTACACAGGCACATCATGGCCGTGGCGGTACAGACCAGGATGGTGTCAATAAAGACGGACAGCATCTGGACCAATCCCTGCTTGACGGGGTGGGATACGTCAGCGGCCGCGGCGGCGTTGGGGGCGGAACCCACACCGGCCTCGTTGGAGTACAGGCCACGCTTGATTCCCTGCATGATGGCCGAGGAACCAAAGCCCACGGCACCGCCGAACATGGCTCCGAAATCAAATGCCTCGCTGAAAATGCGGCCCAGGACACTGGGAATCATATTCAGATTCATCACCATGACCACCAGGGCCATCAGGATATACAACACACCCATGACAGGGACCAAAACGCCGGTAACCTTGACGATCCGCTTGCCGCCGCCCAGTACACAGATGGCCACCAGGATGGCCAGGATCACGCCGCCCACCACGGCCACAACGCTGTACTCTTTGCCGCCCAGGGTAAAGGTGCCGGCACTGGCGTAGAAGTCATAGCTGGTAAAGCTGCTAATCAGGTTGTAGGAGGCCAGCATATTGAAACCACCGGCATAGGTGGCGATGAGGGCGATGGCGAAGACAACGCCCAGCACCCGGCTCTTAAGAGCCGCCTGAATGTAGTAGGACGGACCACCATAGCTGCCGCCCTCCGGGTCCTTTTTCTTATAGATCTGGGCCAGCGTGCTCTCTACAAAGGCAGTCGCGCCTCCCACAATGGCAATCAGCCACATCCAGAACACGGCGCCATAGCCGCCGATGGCGATGGCATTGGCCACACCTACAATATTTCCGGTACCCACGCGGCTGGCTGTGGATACCATCAGCGCCTCAAATGCGGAAACCGAGTGCTGATCCCCCGTCTTTTCTCCTACCACGCGAATCGACTCCGGCAGCAGGCGCAGCTGGACAAACTTGCTCCGGAAGGTGAAGTACAGGCCTACGCCCAGCAGCATGACGATCAACAGGTAACTGTACATGAAACCGCTGATCTGACTGATTAAGCCCGCGAACGCATCATACATAACGACATCTCCCTTTCTCTCTTCCTGTCATAATTTGCGCGAAGCAGAACATATCCCAGGAAATCAAAGTCTTCCGCCCCTCAGATCTCCTGGGATATTTCTCGGCCTTACTATACCACATCTCTCCGACTTTTACCAGAGGTTTTTCACAATTTATAAAAATGGTCAACGATAAGCAGCCAGCTTCTGTACAGTTTGCCCTCACATCATGCGGACGATCTCCTTCTTCAGCCGGGCGATGATCCGCTTCTCCAGCCGTGAGATATAGGACTGTGAGATGCCCAGCTGGTCCGCCACCTCCTTCTGTGTCCGCTCTGGGCGGCCGTCCAGCCCAAAGCGCATGGTAATAATCTGCCTCTCCCGGGGCTCCAGCCGGTCCATGGCCTGGCGCAGCAGCTGGCGGTCCACGTCCGCCTCGATGGGCCGCATGACCAGGTCCCCATCGGTCCCCAGAATGTCGGACAGCAGCAGCTCGTTTCCGTCCCAGTCGGTATTCAAGGGCTCGTCAAAGGACAGCTCTGTCTTCTGATTCGCTGTCTTTCTCAAGTACATCAGGATTTCATTTTCAATGCAGCGGCTGGCATAAGTTGCCAATTTGATGCTTTTGGCCGGCTGGTAGGTGCCCACCGCCTTAATGAGCCCAATGGTCCCAATGGAGATGAGGTCCTCAATATTGATGCCGGTATTCTCAAACCGGCGGGCGATATAGGCCACCAGCCGGAGATTGTGCTCAATGAGCAGGTCTCTCGCCCCCCGGTCTCCCCGCTCCAGCCGGGCGATGAGCTCCGCCTCCGCCTCTCTTTCCAAGGGGGCGGGCAGGGTGTCGCTCCCCCCTATATACATCACCTTGCCGGGCAGGGACAGCCCCAGACTAGTCAGCAGGCTTTCCAAATGGTCCCGCAGTTTCCAAATAATCTCTCTCATGCTCATGTGCACTCGTCCTTTCCATCCAGGGGCCCGATCAAAGCCCGGTACCCTCCTCCGTCTGACACAGGAGTTGGGGACAGGGCCACCAGAAGCGGCCCACGCTCCTTTCCACCCAGATTCAGGCTGTCCACCTTCAAGGCCAACAGCAGTCCTCTGTCCACCCCTACCGCACGGTAGGGCAACAGGCGAAAACGTCCCTTCCACTCCCCGGTTCCAAGCCTGGCCATAGCACCGGCTGGATCCATGAGGTCGGCCGCCCGCGGCCTGCGGCACTCTGGAAACAAGCCGGACACACTCTCTCCCTCCGCCACCATCACAGGCCGTCCCGACACCGGGTCTGTCAGGGTATTCCCAGTATCCACCAGGGCGGTGAACTCCGCCGTCCGTTTCCCCAGCCGCAGTTTCGCCTGAAGGAGCTCTCCTGTCAAGGAATTATGCCTGCCAATTCGTTGAAAGACAGCTGTGAGGACCACATAGCAGACCGCAGCAGAGAGGAGCACCATCTTCAGGTCCAGGGAGGAATAAAACACTCCGCTCCCCAAACTCAGGCTCCGGCCGTCCAGCAGCCCGATGGCCACTACTCCACCTCCCAACGCGCAGGCCAGAGCCACAAAGATGAGCCCCTGGCGGAGTAGCCTCCGGCTCCCGCCGTAGGCCACCACCAGCATCAAAACGCAGGAGGCCAACTTACACCAGGGACCTGCCAGAAACGCCATGCCCGGCAGAAAGATGGCCACAGCATAGGCTCCACCCAGAGCGGCCGCCGCTCCGAAGCGCAGCCGACGCAGTGGCTCCCCCGCTAGGCGGGCGGCGGCCAGCAGCAGCAGATAGTCAATGATCCCATTGAGCAGAAACAGGGTATCCACATAGATGACCGTCACGCCGGACCGCTCCCCTCTCTCCAGTTCCGCCTGTCCAAAGGCGGGCGACAGACTCTATTATAGGTGCTTGACCGGAAAAAACCGGTCAGATTTCGGTTGAAAGAATTTGCGGAAAACCGCCTTTCCCTCCCCTCTCCCATTGACATTTTTCTTCTTTTCCCATATAATATCGATAGTCGATATCGCATTTCAATATTGAGAGGGGATGTTACTGTGGCCGGTAAGGAAAGAGGCCCTCTGACCGAACCCATGTTTTATGTCCTGATGTCATTTCTCCGCCGGGATATGTGCGGGACCGAGATTACTGAATTTGTCGAGCGCCGTACCCGCGGCAGAGTACGTCTTGGTCCCGGCACGCTGTATACCCTGCTGGCTAAATTTCAGGACGAGGGCTTTATTCAGGAAACGGAGGTCGATGGACGAAAGCGCACCTACCGGCTGACAGATCAGGGGCGGCAGGCCTATCATGAGGAGCTGGACCGGCTTCGGGCCTGTGTTCTGGACGGAGAGGAGGAAGAACGATGAATAAGCGCATCAAGAAGCATCTTCCCTGCGGCCTGTACGACTTCAAAGGGCTGGAGCGCTGGCTGGACCTGTACGCAGACATATTGGTTGAATCAGAAAGGAGAAGAACATGAGCGTCACTGTCTTTCGCCTTTGCCCCGTGGGTGGATATGATATCCCGGCGCTGGAAATCTGGCTGGAAAAAATGGCCGGCAAGGGTCTGGTGTTTGACTGTACGGCGGGGCCTCTGACTCTCTTTGCCCGACAGGAGCCCGCCCTCCTCCGCTTCCATCTGGAGCCTGCCCACAGCAAGACAGACCAGGAGGATCCGGAGTTGACTGACCTGTTCCGGGCGGCGGGCTGGAGCTATCTGGGCATCTTCCGTAAAAACTTCTTTGTGTTCGCCACCGCCGACCGGGCGGCCCAGGCCCATACAGACCCCGATGTGCTGGACTACGCCATCCGCCGCTTTTTCAAGCAGAAGCTGTTGGGCGGCATAGGTTTGGCAATCGTCAATTTTCTGTTATACAAATTCCTATATCCTTTTTCCAACGCCTTTTCTCTGTCCGATCTCCGCTACTTCTGGGCGGAGGCGTTGGCGGACGGCCCCCTCCCCTGGCTGCTGGCCCTGCTGGGCCTTCTGCTGGTGGACCTGGCCTATCTGCTCGGCCTGTTCACCCTCTGGCGGCTCCACCGGCGGAGTCAAAAGGGTCTGCCTCTCTCCCCTGCCCCCGGCCGTCGGCTGGGCGGTGTTTTGACCTCCCTCTCCATCCTGCCCCTGGCGCTGGTGACGGTGGAGATCGTATTCGTCTTTTTTACCCACGGCTATTTCCCCTATGACCTGGCCGACTCCAACTTTGTCACCATGACTGAGATCGAGGGGCCGGAGTTCCGACCCACCGGGGATATCATGTTCAACATGGATTACATCTCCCACGGCGACACCCCCCTCACACCGGAGGAATGGTACTACCGGCAGTGGGAGTCAAACCGGGTCTTTGGCTCCGGCGGCTCTCTGGCTGACATCCCCCATCTGGAAATCAACATTACCCGTTATCTCCTCCCCGCCGTGGCGGAGCGGCGGGTCTGGGAGTGGAGGGCCTGGGGCGGACATGAGAACTATCGGGCTCTGGAGCCCGCTCACGGCCTGGAGGAGATCTGGTATTATCAGAGCGAACGAAACCCCGACTTCTATTACCTCGTCCTCCGCAAAGGCGGCCTCGTCATGCGGGTAGAGTACGAGGGCTCCAAGGATCTGACCCAATTTCTCCCTCGGTTTGCGGAAATGCTGGAAGCCCTTTGACACCTTGGACCAAAGGAGGTCATCCATATGAAACAGAGAGAAAAGCTGGTCCGGAAGATCATCCCTGTGGAGATTTATGACATGGCCGGTCTGGAGCGCTGGCTGGCCGACATGGCGGCCCAGGGGCTCCATCTGGTAAAGCTGTCCTCGGAAACCGCCCGGTTCCGACGGGGAGAACCAACCCCCGGCACCCGCTTTGGTCTGGAGATCGCCGGCTTCTACGGCATCGATCCGGAGCGCAATGCGGCCTATGGGGAGGCGGGCTGGACCTACGTGACCACCCTCTCCAATCTGTATTATGTCTACCGAGCAGAGCGAGCGGACGCCCCGCCCCTCCACACCGACCCGGTGACCCAGGGCGAAACCCTCACCCCCCTGATCCGCCGAATCCGGCACCGCCGTTTCCTGCTGGTGCTATGGCTTCTTTTCTGCTTTCGCAAGACTCTGGTAAAAATCGCCACCCAGCCCTGGATGCTGGGGCAGTACCTTGTACTGAAAACGGGACTGTTTCTCACCCTGATGATCCTGCTGGCCGGCTGGGCCATTCTCTCCCTGCTGCCTCAGACAAATATGATAAAGCGTTGGAAGCAGATGCGCCGGCAGCTGGCTGACGGTATTCCTCTGAAGGAGGGCCGCCGGAACCGGGTCCCCTGGGTGGTGACGGGCTGGTGCGCTACCGCTCTGCTCCTTCCCCTTCCCATTCTGGTGGGTGTGGTCAGCGCCCAGTCCGTCCATAAGCTGTCCGGCCCGGAGGAGTGGACCTTCCCTCATGTCACCCTGGAGCAAGCCTTCCACGGGGAGGCGGACATCACCCTGGACACTCCCCAGATGATGACCCGGTATAACACCAGAACCGCCTCCCTCCTGTGCCCGGAGCAGTACGACTGGTGGAGTTCCGGAGAGGTCCGCTCCGATGGATACAGCGGTAATGCCATCGTCGCCGTGGACTTCTATCGAACCAGGACAGACTGGGCGGCAGAGTGGCTGTTTTCCTCCCTGCGGACGGAGGAGGCCCATGAGCCGGAGCAGTTCCGGAAAAACCAGGAGCAGTTCATCCACCCCACTGTCCTCACGGTCCACCAGCCCCTCCAGGCGGTGACCCGCCCCGGCCTGGACAGTCTGGAATACACAATCCTGCAATACGACGACGATCCCCCCAACCACATCTACCTGGGCCGCCGGGGCAATCAGGTCTTTCGCCTGCTCTGCCGGGGCGTCCCCGACCAGGCGGAATGTCTGGAGCTGTTTCTGGCCCAGCTGGACCCCTGAAAGCACCAAAAGGAGGCGCCCTGTTATGAAATATGTCAGAAAGATCACCCCGGTGTCTTCCGCGGACGGGGAGGGATTGGAGAGCTGGCTGGAGGACATGGCCCTGCAGGGGCTCTATCTCAAGAAGTTCCGCCCCCTGTTCTGCACCTTTACCCCCGGCCCGGCAAAAAAGACCCGCTACCGCCTGGAGCCTTTTCGGCTCCGCCTGGATGACGACCTGCCCCGCTCTATGCTGGAGCTGTACCAGGACTTCGGCTGGGACTATATAGACACGGTGGACAACTCCATGCTGATTTTTTCCACTCAGGACCTGGATGCCCCGGAGCTCCACACTGATCCGAAGCTCCAGAGCCAGCGGTGGAAAAGGCTGTACCGTTCCGCCCGCCGGGGCTTTGTGGGGAATGTGGCATTTCTTGTCCTGGCAGTTGTTTTGACCGCCCTTCTGCTGAACGACACTCCCATTCTCAATCTATTGACCACCTCCGCCGTCCCCCTGCTCCTCTTTGCGCTGTACCAGCTGTGCGCCCTGCCCGCCGCCTGGGCCGATGTGCGGAACCTGTCCAGACTGGCGCGCCGCCTGGAGGCGGGTGAGCCGATGGACCACCACTCCCCCTATTCCCGGCGGCGGCTCGTCCCTCTGCTGTCCTTCACTCTATGCATCCTTCTGATCGTCCTGCTGATCCTTCCCCGTTACATCCTGCCCTTCCTGGGGGGCGACATGAGGCCCGTCAGCCAGGTGTCGGACTTCTCTCCCCTCTCTCTGGCGCAGGTGGAGGGGAAGGGCTACCGCCCTTATGAAACGGAGAATCACGACCAATCGGACTACTTCAATTACAGCCGAAAGAACCACTATCTGCTGTGCTGGAACCAGTGGGAGGTATTTCAGGCCGGACAGCCGGATCTGGCTGGAAAGCTGAACTGGATGCAGATCGACTGGTATGACATCCCCGCCCCCCTGTCCTTCCTCTCCGTCCCCCTGGCCAACGAACTGCTGTCCAAAGCTATGCGGTTGGATGAAGATATTTGGTGGACCGACCCGGAGGGCGGGACCTGGCAGATATCAAAACACTCTGATTCCCGTGTGAATTTTTTGTCCACGGCCCGCAAGGAGGGGACCCTGTTCCAGACCGCCGCCGTGGCCATAGGGGATAAGGTCGTCCTGGTCCGCTACACCGGACACGGAGAGTTGTCCGGCCATCTGGAGGATATTATCAAAATGGCAGAGGGCAAAGCGTCCTGACCGTCCGTCTGCTATAATATAACTGATTGGGAGTGAATTTTATGTCAACTATCAGAAAAATCATCCCCTTTTCCCTTTATGATATCCCCGGACTGGAGCAGTGGCTGGAGGGCCAGGCAAACCAGGGGCTGTTCCCCACCCACCTGGGCTCCTGGGCCACCTTCGAGGACCGGGGCGTACCCGGCACCCGCTTCCGGCTGGACCCCTTCGCCAACCGGGCCGGCGAGGGGGTGGAGCCTACCCAGGAAAAGCTGGAGCTGTACCGGCAGGCCGGGTGGGAATATGCCTTCCGGGTGGGCCGGGCCTATTTCCTGTTTTACACCACGGACCCCCATACACCCGAGCTGTTTTCCGATTACCAGAGTCAGGGGCTCTCCCTGGACCGGCTGGCCAACAGCCTTCGCTCCTACCGCAGACGGAAGATCGTGCTGTGGAGCCTGCTGGGTATCCTGTTCCTGGCCGCCCTGTTCCTGGGCCATCAATACGATGTACAGCCGGACAATTTCGTCCGCCTGCCCCTGATCCTGCTTTACGCCTTCGATCCGATTCTCCTGCTCTTTCTGGCCGGTATATTTTTCTACTCCCGCCCCATCGACCGCCGGGACCGCAAGGCCCTGTTCTCCACCTACAACGCCCTGAAGGATGGGCTTCCGCCGCCCCCGTCACCAGGGCCCAGCAGGCGGATCGTCCGGGAGAACATCGCCGCGCTGGTGCTGGGCCCTATTTTAGTGGCGCTTGTTCTGTACAATCAGTTTGGCGACAGCCGGCTGACCCTCCGACCGGTGGAGGAGTTTACAGCCCCCTATATCTCCCTGTACGATCTGGAACAGGTCCCCCTGGGCCCCTATGAGACCGTATACCGGAAAAACTCCGGGTTGAGCAGTGAGAATGTAGCCCAGCGGTACTTCTCTCTGCTGTCCCCGGTGTGGTACGAGGTCAGCCAGGATCTGGACGCCCTCCAGCCGGGGAGAAAACCGTCCACCTTTTCCCCCGATCCCCACGGTGGCGAGTACACCTACTCCCCCAACCTGGACATGACCTATTTCCACACCCTCCCCCCTCTGGCCAAGCCGGTGGCACGGGCCCAGATGGATCTCTACCGTCTGGTCAACCTGTACTGGAGCTATGAGGAGGTGGACTGGCCGGGCACCGATTTTGTCATCCTGGCCACCGTGGAGGATGACCCCTGGCAGATGGCGGCGGTGGGCCGGGGCAGCCGGGTGGCGGTGTTCTGCTACGCCGGGGTGGAGAAGCTGTCCGACCACTTGGACCTGCTGGCGGAGATGGTGCAATAAAGAAAAAGCAAGGCTGTGACCTATAAAGGTCACAGCCTTGTCACTTCTTCTGATTCAACAGTTCCAGCGCCTCCCCCCGGCTGTAACAGCCGTTGAGGACGGCCAGCAGTCCGTTGGCGGACATATGCTCCGGCAGCGCCAGCCTTTTCAGCAGGGCCAGCCGCCGGGCTCCGCTGTCTGCCCCTCCGGACAGCCCGGCAGCAAACAAATCCGCTTTAGTCAGCGGCGGCCCCGCCTCCTCCGAACGCGCTCCCTCATCCAGAAAGGTCGCCCCCGCTCGGCGGAGGACCTGTTCCAGCACCCGGGGCGGCATCCCTTCCACGCCAAGCTTGCCTTCTTTCCCTCGCTGGCGCTTCCGCCGCTCCTTGCCATATACATCCGGGATATAGGCGTGCTTCAGCAGAGAGCCCGGAATCACGCTTTTGATGTGGTTTCGAATGACAAATCCCGCCCCGTCGGAATCGGTGAGGACGACAAGCCCCCGTTTTTCCGCAGCCCGCCTAAGCAGGGCCAGTTGGTCCGGGTCCTTGAAGATCCGGAAGCCGCCGGTCTCCAAAATCAGGGTATCCACCACCTGTAAGAGCGTATTCTTGTCATACCGGCCCTCTACCACGATGGCCTCTCTGATACGAAGCATGGATCTCTCTGCCCCCGTTTCTCAGGCCGGATCGGCCAGTTCCAACAGAAGGGTAGTCAGCAGCTCCTTGCCGTCCTGTCCGGTGGACTTCATCGCCAGATCGGTCTGACCGCAGCGGACCACGGCCTTCCGGCACCACTTTAGGGAAAACCGCCTGGCGCTTGTCATCAGCTTGTCGGCCGGGTACGGCTTCAGCTTCCACAGGTCCGCCACATAGGAGGCCCCTTTCCCCTGCTCCAGGGCCAGTCTGGCCGAGTACAGCTGCCGCATCTGTCTGCCCAGAGAGGCCATAATGACATAGGGCGTCTCCTGCATCTGGTACAGCTCCCCGAGTACGCCCGCAGCCCGGTCAAAATTTTTCTCCCCAATGGCATCGGTCATGCGAAAGACCACGGTATCCAGCTGGGGAGTGGCCACCGCCTCAATGTCCTGCCGGGTGATCTGCTCCCCCTTGGCATAGGCCCCGACCTTCTCGATCTCGCCCACCAGGTTGTGCATCAGATCGCCGCACAGAAAGATGAGCTCCGACGCCAGACGGCTGTCGATCCGCTTGCCCAGGGCACGGAATCGGCGGGTCACCCACTTTACCAGCTCATTTTCCTCCTGCCGGACAAAGTTTACCACAGTACCGTGCTCCTTTATGGCCGAGGCGAGCTTGGTCCGGGCGTCCAGCTTGTAAGGAATTAAGTCATAGACCAGCACGACACAGCAGTATTCCGGCAGCTGCGAAAAAATGCGGATATAGTCCTCCCGGTCCTTCTCACCTGTTTTTGACAGGTCAAAATCCGTCACCAGCACGACAGTCCGCTCCCCCATCATGGGCAGGCAGTCCACCGCCTCCTCCATGGCGTGAGGGGACATATCCTTGGGGGCGATTTCATGGAGGTTAAAGGCCCCCATCCCACCAGCCAGAAGTTTGTCCTTCAACTGGCCCAAATAGTGGTCCCGAAGATATGTCTCCTCCCCGTGAAAGAGATAGAGCTGACCGAAAATTCCGCTCTCCAGATCTTTTAAAAATTTCTCGTAGCCGGCAGTATCCGGCTTTCCCTTGGGCGGCATGGCGCACCCTCCTGTTCTTCTGTTTGGTTCACCCCTCGGCGGGAGCCTGCCCATCTGCCCGGACCACCACAGTCCCCTGGAGGTCCGTGCGGTAAATCAGGGCTCCCACCCCGTCCAGACGCTCCAGCGTTTCCGGGGCGGGATGTCCGTAGCTGTTCCCCTTCCCCGCAGAGATGACAGCCAGCTCTGGCCGCACCCGCTCCAGCAGCTCTCCTGTGGTGGAATCCCGTGAGCCGTGGTGCCCCGCCACCAGCAGGTCAATGTCTGGAAGGTCCGCATGGGCCAGCAGCTCTTTCTCCGACTCCCCGCTCATATCCCCGGTGATGAGGGCCGCAAAGCCGCCGGAGGAGGCCAGCACAGTCAGTCCCAGCTCGTTTGTCTGCCCACCCTGGCCCACAGGTGGAAAGATCTCTATGGAGCGCCCCTCACCCAGGTCAAAATTGGTATCCTGGCGGACAAAATACAGCTCGATTCCCCGCTCCTGGGCCAGAGAGATGATCTCCTCCCGCAGCGGATCGCCCTCTTCCACGTCGGGCAGGGCAATTGTCCCTACGGGGATCCGGCGCAGCAGCTGGGGGATGCCGTTAGCGTGGTCGGTGTGGTAATGGGACACTACCAGCAGATCCAGCCGGGCCATTCCCTGGGCCTGGATGTAGTCGGCGGCCACATCCCCTGGGTCTCGCTGTCCCTCTCCGCCGCAGTCCACCAGCGTTAGATAGTCCCCGGTCCGAAGGAGCACGCTCTGCCCCTGGCCCACGTCAAGAACGGCGGCAGTCAGCTCCCCCGCCCGAAAGGCAAGCGCGGAACAAAGCAGGCAGAAGGCCAGCGTGGCCGCTCCGGCGCACAGCGGGACCAGTATCCGCTTCTTCCCCCGGATCAGCAGCGCCGCTCCCAGCATCAGGTAGAGAAAGACGACCCAGGCCCGATAATAAAAAGAATCCATAGGCAGGGCGGCCAGGGAAAGAGAGGACAGTCCATCCACCACCCAATCCAAATAGCGAGCCAATGCTGTAAAGGGTATTGCCATAACAGCCGCCGCCCCCGGAAGGATAACCCCAAAAACGCCAAGCCACAACCCCGCCACAAAGAGGACGGCTACCGCCCAAAGGGTCAGCAGATTCGCCAGGGGCGCGATCAGGGAGAGATAACCAAAATAGACGGCTACCAGAGGTACCGTCAACAGGGACGCGCCCAGTGTGGCGGATAAGGTGGACACCAGGAAATCCGGGACCACAAGAAGCAACCTGGTCACAGGACTCTTTCGAGGGCCCTCCAATCGAAGCAGCCTCCGCATTCCATTCTGGATACGATCAGATACCAGTAATATCCCGGCCACCGCGCCAAAGGACAGTTGAAGGCCGAGATGGGCGGCGGAAAAAGGGTTCCAGGCCAGCAGACCCATCAGGGCCAATCCCAGTGCGGTGGCCCCGTCCCTCTCCCGGCGGAACAGAGGGGCCAACTGGAGCATCGATATCATCACCGCTGCCCGGAGCACCGAGGGCGTATTGCCCGCGATCCCACAGAACAGCACCGCCCAGACGAGGTTTGCAACAGCGGTGGACCGCTTTCCCCTGCCCAGTAGGAGCGTCAAAAGGCCGGACAAAAAGGCCAGATGCATTCCAGAGACCGCCACCGTATGACTTAGCCCGGTGCGCTGGAGGGATGTGGTAAACTGATCGGTCAGCCCATCCCGGTTTCCGGTGACCAGAGCCTGGATCAAGGGAGCGGTATCCTTCGGAAAGGCGGCGCTGATCCCCGCCTTCAGCTCCTTCGACAGGAGGGCGGACCAGTACCGGATGGGGACTCGCTCCGGACGTTGAATGTCCAGCCGTCCATATGCATGTGCCCGGAGAAAGATGCCTTTGGCGGTATAGTAGGTGATCTCCTCCCCTGTCAGAGTCCGGTCCCCAAGGGTGCAGTGGGCCACCGTAGAGAGCCGGTCTCCGGGTTTGACCTGGCTTCCCTGCTCATCCAGGTAGAGAACGGTGGACAGGGATATCCCCCTGTCCGTTTTCAGCTTTACCAGCACGGACCAGCCGTAGTCCCCCTCCTGGGGCCAATCGGCCGCCTCGGCGCAAAGAAGGACAGTCTGCCCATCCAGTTCTCTGGCTGGCTGGAAAAATATCTGAATATAAGCGGCTGTCCAGGCCAGCCCCAAGGCGCAGCCCGCGCAGACCAGGCGGAGGGCCAGTCCACTATCCCCCAGCCCACGACGAAAAACCAGCAGGGCAAGGAACAGGAATCCCGCAGCCACAGCACCGGCAGGAAGCCAATTCTCTGGCAGGAGCCGGGCGGCCGCAAAAACAGCCCCGGAAAAGGAAAAGGCCAGAATCGCCAATTTCCGCATGGTCCGGCCCTCCCTTTCGTTTGAATCAGCTCGGGGTCAGAAGAAGGAGATCAATCCCTTCGGCCCCAACTGGTTCGGGATGATCCTCATCTGGCGCAGAATGGGCAGCAGGGCCTGATACAGGATATAGAGCAGAATCGCCTTCGGAACGATAGTCAGCAGATTTTTCCCCAGACTGGGGACAAACCAGCCCCAGTAGCCTCCGCCCCGGACCATCATCGTCCACACCGACCCCAGCGCGGCGTTGACCAGCAGATTGACCAGCAGATTGGCCAGCACCAGCCGCCACACCGTGATCCTTGCCCGGTAAAAGCACAGAGCGTATGCGAGCACCCCCAGCATGGTGGATAGGGTATAACCGAAAAAGAACTCGCCGGTCGGCTTTAGGATAAAGCCCAGAATATCCTCCACAAACCCAAAGGCCAGCCCCAGCACAGGGCCGCATACCAAGGCGCAGAGGGACCGGGCCAGAAATCCGAAGGACAGACTGGTGTGCCCGATAGGGATGCTGGGTGGAATGGACAGGGCCCGGGTCAGGGCCACCATCAGCGCGGCAAAGACCAGCATTTTAGGGCTGGACAGAGCCGCCCTCGCCTGCCGCCAATAGGACGGGGTAAGGGGGGTACGGTAGAGTTGGTCAACACTTTGTGTCTGTGGCATAAAAATACCTCCTTTTGTTTTTCGGCAGCCCCGGAAGGGAACGCCGCACAAAGGAAGCAATTTTACCCCGATATGCGGCAGCGGGATGCGGACCACCCACTGCCGCGGGCCGCTTGCGCGGTACCGCTGTTCGTCCGGCGGACAACTCCCCGTCCCGCCGACACTAAAGGCCGGAACCCGGCCAGCACGTGTGATCCTACTCTGCCATGAAAGTAGTTTATAACGTCTGGCCGAAAAAAGCAAGTCCAATCTATTGTTCCGGTCACCTGTTTTTGCCCTTCCTCCGGGCCTTTTCCCCACTGAATGTTGGAAAAGGCATATCTAGCAAGAACAGGAGCGGGGCGCCTCATAGGGCGCCCCGCTCTCTGTACCGGCATTTACTTTGCGATATTCTCACAGAAGTTCATGAAGATTTGTGCTACCTCGGCACGGGTGGCCCCGGCGGTAGGCGCCAGGGTGTTGTTCCCCTTGCCGGACAGCAGACCGGCGTTCACCGCCCAGTCCATGGCCTTCACGGCATAGCTGGAGATGGAGGAGGC
>NZ_JAOQKF010000013.1:0-20036 GCF_025567565.1 Muriventricola aceti
GGCCGCCCCACAGGGGCGGCCGCCTTATTATATTTGTAGCATCCTGCGGTGGGTCAGCTATTTGGCAGCCTTTTTTTCTCCATGAAAGCGGCGATCCGCTGTCCTTTTGCCAGCCGCGCCTCGTCACAGGACAGAGCGATGATAGAATGGAGAATGGAGATGGCGGTCAACTCGCAGGTCCTGGCAGCAGCCAGATCGCTGAAGTAGTCGCTGCGGAAAAGGCTTGTCCGGATCTCAATGTCCAAATACTGTGAGATGGGAGAATTGGAGGAACCGACGATGCCGATGGTCTTGATCCCGCAGGCATGGGCCAGTTGGGCATTTTGGACCATGTTGGCTGTACGGCCAGAGTTGACGATTAGGAGCAGTACATCTGTCTGCTTCATAGACCCGATCTCCATGGCTTGAAAGAGGGGATCTGATACATAGCGGCATTGGATCGCCAGCTTTAGAAAGATGTCGTAAGCAGCTCTACAAATGGTGCCAGAGCCCCCCTCGCCAACGATAACCAGTTGTTCTGCCCTGAGAATCTCCTGGGCCGCGCAGGCCAGGGCCTGATCATCCAGACTTTCCATCAAATGGTCTGCCACCATTTTGGTAAAGCTGATGACCTTCTGCTTGATCTGATGGACATTATCCCCTCGGTCCAGGTCCATGATGATGTTTTCACCGTTGGCATAGCGATAGGCCATGCTCATTTTCAAATCAACAAGACCGGAAAACCCCAGCTTCCGGCAGAAACGGACCACCGTTGCAGAGCTCGTCCCGGTGACCTCTCCCAGCTCGGCAGCCGTGGTGGAGGCAACACAGGTCGGATGCGCTAGGATATAGTCGGCGATCAGGCGGTCAGATTTGGAGAAGGTCCGCGATTGATACATAGCTTTGATGCGCTGGATATAAAGCAAGGATTCTTCCATGAATAAAACTCCTGTTATCCGGCTTATTTCTATCAAGACATGGTCAGTATAGTGAAATTATACTGCTTTTCGATGTAAAGTCAAGGATGACAGCCTCATATCGGTCCATTGTCCCCAGAGAGGCGGCGGCAACCTACAAATTTCTTTGTGCATTATAAATGAAATATTATTTCAATATTTTTAAAATATAATGATTGAAATTTCATAATTTAAATGATATGATACTCATGAGCTGAAGGGAACCGGGGGAGAGATTCCCTGTGTAACCGCTCCATGGGCTCGGACTGTGGAGTATCAAAAAAGCTGAACAGGAGGAAATCATCATGGATTTTGAAGGTAAGGTCGCCATTGTTACCGGCTCCGGCTCTCCACACGGGATTGGCCGGGAGATCACCCGCGCTCTGACCGAGAAGGGTTGTAACGTCGTGGTCGCTGATATGAATCTGGAGGGTGCCCAGAAGAACGCCGACGACCTGAAGACGGAATTTGGCTGTGATTCTATGGCCGTCAGCGTCAACGTTACCGATGCTGACTCTGTTACCGCTATGTTTGAGGCTGTGTTTGCCAAGTACGGCCGTATCGATGTGCTATGCAACAACGCCGGTATCACCCAGCCCGTCGCCATCGCTGATATGACCAAGGATGACTTTATTCGCATTATGAACGTTAACCTGGTGGGTACCTTCCTGTGCTCCAAGCTAGTCGTGCCCTACATGGTCAAAAACAGCTATGGCCGTATTGTCAATACTTCCTCCGTTTCCGCCAAGTGCGGCGGCGGTGTGTACGGCGGCGCTCACTACTGCGCTGCGAAGGCTGGCATCATAGCCTTTGCCCGTGCCCAAGCCATGGAACTGTGCAAGCGGTACAAGGATATGATCACCGTCAACTGTGTGTGTCCCGGTCTGATTGCCACTGATATCCGTGCTGAACTCTCTGATGAGGCGGAGAAGGAGTCCCGCGCCAAGCAGGCTATGGGCCGCGCCGGCACTGCCCGTGAGGTGGCTAATACCATTGTGTGGCTGGCTTCTGACGAGGCCTCCTATATTTCTGGTGAGGATGTCAACATCAACGGCGCCTCCTACTTTGGTTGAGCCTTGGAACAGTTACATAAAAACAGCGGACCCGACAAACGTCGGGTCCGCTGTTTTTTCATGCTGTGGGGAAGTGAAATGGTTTAGGATTCCTCTTGCCAGCCCTTGCAGATATCGATCCACTCCAGACTGCCGGAATATTCCTCCAACTCCGGGCAGGTCAGCTCAATGGCGGAGTTGGAGCTGCCGGCGGCAGGGAAGATGCTCTGAAACCGGCGGAGAGAAATATCCAGATAAGTTTTCACCCCCGGAGGGTTGGCGAAGGGGCAGACGCCGCCGACCGTGTGTCCGGTGAGCTGGGACACCTGCTCCGGAGTCAGCATTTTGGCCTTGGTATGGAAGAAAGCCTTGAATTTGCTGTTGTCGATTTTTGCGTCTCCAGCGGTGACCACCAGAATACACGCCCCGTCCACCAGGAAAGAGAGCGTCTTGGCGATCCGGGCAGGGATAACACCGACCGCCTGTGCGGCCAGTTCCACTGTCGCGCTGGATACCGGGAACTCCAGGATATCCTGTTCCCGGCCCAGTGGACGGAAGTAGGCTTTGACCTTCTCGATAGACATGGACTCAGCCCTCCAGCTTCCGGGCGGCCTTATCCAGAAAACGCCGGTCCGTGATAATGAACCGCTCATGGGTGCCCTTCCCAATGGGCCCTCTCTCATCGTAGGCGGTTACCTGAAAAAGGATGCGCTTGCCGTCCACTTCAGTGACCTCGCTTTCAGCCCACACCTTCAGACCTAAGGGCGTGGCGGAGTCATGGGAGACGTCCAGCTTAGTTCCTACGGTACTCTCCCCCTCCTCTAGTCCGGGGGCCACGGCGGTCCAAGATGCCTGTTCCATCAAAGCACACATCCACGGGGTGGCGAAGACAGGCAGCGTGCCGGAGCCGGCCGCCTGAGCTGTGTTGCTTTCACAGACAAGGGCCTCTGCACTGCCTTTCATTCCAATCGTGACAGACATGAAAACGTCCTCCTTTGTATAAATCAATGCCTATTATACAGCAGAGGAGGAAAAAAATCCAGTCCCCGATGAAAGCTCTTCCCGGATGTGGTACAGGGAATTGAGGACTACCCAGTTCTGCGGGAAGGGCCGCATCAGGTTCCAATACCCCACTCCATAGAGACCGTATTCCTGAGTCAGGGCGAGCTTGGCCTTGATGCTCCTGGCGTCCTCGAACCAGACCTCGTGTTCCTGCCCACTTCCATCCACATACCGGAACCAGGGGGACTGAGCCTCCTGATCATAGCGGATGGCGGCGTAATGGCGGATCGCCAGTTGGACTGCCTCCTGGTTAGAAATGGAGGGCGCGCGCCGCCCCTGCTGATAGGGGAGCAGCCAATCGTAGCCGTAGTTGGGGATACCCAAAAAGATCTGTTCTGCTTTCATCTCCGTTAGCGCGTATTCTATCACCTGACGTACGTTTCGGATAGGCGCTATGGCCATAGGAGGTCCATAAGAGTAGCCCCACTCATAGGTCATCAGCAGAACATAGTCCGCCGCCTGGGCCAGCAGGCGGTAATCATGACCCTCGTAGAGAGAACCGGGCTGATTCCGTGAGGTCTTGGCTGTGAGGGCCACTAGGACAGGGATGTTGTGCGGAGATAGGGCTTCACGGAGGCGGCTGATGAACTGGGCATAAGCCTGAGCGTCTTGGGCGGCCACATTTTCAAAGTCCACATCCAGTCCCTGATAGCCAAGGCTGTGCAAAGTTCCCAGTATTTCATGGATTAGCCTAGTCTGGACCTGCTGGTCTGTGAGGGCAATGTGGGCCAGATCCTGGGAAAAAGCTCCCTCAGTGTCATCAAGGTTGGAGAGATGAAAGACAGGCCGAACTCCCATATACTGGGCAGCATCGATCATATACTGGTCGTCTAGCTGGATGAGCGCCCCTTGGTTTGTAAATCGATAGGTAAAGGGCGTCAAATCGGAGAGGAAGGGGAGCGTGCGCTGGAGCAGTCCACGGTCGATATGGGGATAGGCGTATCCGTTGACAGATAAGGTTCCCTCCCTCGTCTGACGGTAGGAGAGAATCAAGACCTGACCGGGGAAGATCCGGTCCCCGCCGCCCAGCGCCGGGTTATCGCGCAGCAACTGGCGCACAGTAGTCTGGTGCGCGGCAGCGATGGAAAAAAGAGTATCGCCCGCCTGGACCGTGTAGGTCTGTTCCGGGTATTGGATTACGATGGCCTGCCCTACGACCAGGCGGTCCGGCTCCGGCAGCTGATTATCAAGGATTAGCTGTGACATGGGCACGCCATGCTGGAGGGCGATGGAATAGAGAGTATCTCCGGACTTGACTACATGGATATCCATAGGAAAGCCTCCTTTCTAAGGAAAAAGCTAATTCAGTGTTACAAAATCGTCCTTTGCGTAACCGATAGAACCCTGATAGTTGACCAAATACCAGCCATCCCACTGATTGATGATGGTGATGGGAGCTCCGTCCGGCGCTTGGGCGATCACAGGGGCCTGGGTAGTGGGACGGGAGCGGATATTCAAGTAACCATAAGTGACATCTACTACGCCGGGATGGCGGTTTTCTGATTCAAAAAAGGGAATCTGGAAATATTCAGTGAGGGAGAGAACAATATTGCGGGCGATGGCGCCCAGGTTGTCGATGATCCAGTTTGCGTCCTCCAGGTTGTCATGGAATGCCAGCTCAATGAAAACAGAGGGAGCCCGGACCCGGCGCACCTCACCAATGGAGGTGGTGGGAACTGTCTGCACCAGATTAGGGACCGGATAGATCGCTTTCAAACCATCAGCCACGATTTGTGCCGCCTTTTCTCCCTGGACACTGCCGGGATAGTAGAAGATTAGGGAGCCCCGTGCGGTGCCATACTGTCCTTCCGGCGCGGCATTGGAGTGAAGAGCCAGGTGCAGGTCAAAATTTCCGGCATTAGAGGCGGCAATGGACGAGGCGGCGGTCATATCAGGGGTATTGCGGACATACCGGATACCTGAGGCATCCAGATAGGGTACCATCAGGTCAGCCAGTTGGTTCATGTACTGCTCTTCCGTGCCGCCAGTGACAAAGTAATTCCACTCCTGGGTGGAGGGGGAGAGATAGATAATGGGCATAGAGATACCTCCGTTTTTTCTCCATTCTATGAAAAACGGGAGTATCTGGTGCGTCAGAGTCCTTGACCACTTGCCAAGAGCAAAAAAATCCAATATAATAACGGCAGACCACTTGGCGAGAAAGCGGTATGACCGCTGCGACGGAGGGAAACAAGATATGGAACTGGATAGAAACTATTTTGAGGAGATGGAGGCTAAAATCCCCAAAGGGAAGGTACGCACCCGATTTGCCCCCTCTCCCACAGGATATATGCATGTGGGTAATCTGCGAACAGCCCTTTATACCTGGCTGATTGCCCGGAACGCCGGCGGAACCTTCATCCTGCGTATTGAGGACACCGATCAGGGCCGCTTGGTGGATGGAGCCACCGAGGTCATTTATAAGACTCTGGCCGAGTGCGGGCTGGATCATGACGAGGGCCCGGATGTGGGTGGCCCTGTGGCTCCCTATATCCAGTCAGAGCGAAGGGATACCTACGGAAAATATGCAAGGCTACTGGTGGAGCGGGGGCACGCTTACTACTGCTTCTGCGAGAAGTGCGAGTCGGAGGAGGACTCCGGTGATTTTGACCGGTCCGATGACCCCTGCCGCTCCTTGAGCAAAGAGGAGGCGGAGGCCCGTGTGGCCGCCGGGCAGCCCTATGTCATCCGGCAGAAGATCCCTCATGGTGGGAGCACCACCTTCCACGATGCCATCTTTGGCGATATCACAGTAGAGAACGACACGCTGGACGACCAGGTGCTCATCAAGAGGGATGGGATGCCCACCTACAACTTCGCCAATGTCATCGACGACCACCTAATGGGCATTACTCATGTGGTCCGTGGGAGCGAGTACCTGTCCTCCGCCCCAAAATATGACCTGTTGTACCGGGGCTTTGGCTGGGACATTCCCACCTATGTCCACTGCTCGCCTGTCATGCGGGACGCCCAGAACAAGATGTCTAAGCGCCACGGAGACCCCTCCTATGAGGATCTGAAGGCCCAGGGGTTCCTGACCGGGGCCATTTTGAACTATGTGGCCCTGTTAGGCTGGTCGCCCAGAGGAGAACTGGCCGAGCAGGAAGTATTCTCCCTGGAAGAGCTGGCACGGGCCTTTGATCTTGGGGGGATGTCCAAGTCCCCGGCCATCTTCGATATAGAGAAGCTGACCCATTTCAACGCCCTGTATATCAGGGCCATGTCCCCCGAAGCATTTGCTCGGGCGGCGGAGCCCTATATCCGCCAGGGGGTGAAGAACCCGGATATCTCGGCAGAAGCCGTGGCGGCCCTGCTTCAGGCCAGATGCGAGAAACTGATAGACATTCCCGAAAAGGTGGACTTCTTTGATGCTCTGCCAGAGTATGATGTGGCGCTGTTTACCAACAAGAAATCAAAAACCGATCCCGGTGTCTGCCGGAATATGCTCCACGCGGCTATCCCCATGCTTGAGGCTATCCCTGTATGGAACCAGGAGATGATCCACGACAGCCTGGTCGGTCTGGCGGAGGGGCTGCAGGTCAAGAACGCCACCTTGATGTGGCCCATTCGCATCGCCGCCGCCGGCAAGGCGGTGACACCTGGAGGAGCGGTAGAGATCTGCCAGATCCTCGGTCGGGAGGAAACGATTCGCCGGCTGAAGCTGGGGCTGGAGAAGTTGAGCTGAACAAGGCAGAAGTGGGAGCCCCCTCTGAAACGTTCCCTAATGGGCCGACGTAACAGTGTTCAATCTACCCCAGGAAACAGAGACGCCCGCCCATCTGACGAAAGTAGATGGACGGGCGTTGACATATAAGAATTATAAGCTTTTCTATCCCAGTGCGATGTCTAAGATCATCATTATGACAAAGCCAAACATCACGCTCATCGTGCCGGTATTGGAGTGCTCTCCCAAATGCGCCTCCGGGATGAGCTCCTCTGTGACTACATACATCATGGTGCCGGCGGCGAAGGAGAGCAGCCAGGGCATAAAGGGGGTGATGGTTCCCGCGGCCAAAACCACTGAAATGCCAAAAATAGGTTCTACCACTCCGGAAAGAGCGCCATACAGAAAGGCTCGGCCGGTGCTGATCCCCTCCTGACGAAGGGGGAGGGAGATAGCGGCGCCCTCCGGAAAATTCTGAAGGCCAATGCCCACCGCCAACGCCATGGCGGCAGACAGGCTTCCGCCGTCACTCTGGGCGGCCAGGGCGAAGGAAAGGCCTACCGCCATTCCCTCTGGGATGTTGTGGAGGGTGACCGCCAGCACCATCAGGGTGGTCCGCCGCCAGGAGGAAGGGAGACCCTCTGGAGCGTCTGACTCCGGATGTAGGTGGGGTAGAAGGGAGTCTAGTCCCCACAGGAACAGCACCCCCAGAATAAAGCCTCCTGCTGCTGGGAGCCACCCAACCCCGCCAGCGGCCTCCGCCTCCTCGATAGCGGGCAGGAGCAGGCTGAATACTGAGGCGGCCACCATTACCCCGGCCGCGAAGCCCAAAAACATCCGCTGAAGGGTGGGGGTAGTCTTACCTCGGACAAATAGAACAGTGGCGGAGCCAAGAACCGTGGACAGACAGGTAATTCCGGTGCCAAAGGCCGCCCATAGGACAGGATGATACATATAACGCTCCTTTACTCTCTGCGATACAGGTGGATGTCAAATCCAATCTGTGTGTCAATCTGGCTTAGTGAGCTCAACCGTTCTATGCCCTCACGGGGTGTTTTCCAGGCATAGGGAGTCATGCGGAACAGTGCCATAATATCCTCAGGGCGATCCAAGTGGAGACCATAGCGAACCTGTTCCGCCCCAACCCAATCAAAGCCTGGATAGTCTTCCCGCTTTACAGGATTTTCATAGGGGACGGGGTATAGGATCTCTTTCATTTCCCAAAGATGACGGGCTGAGGGGACCACGTAGCAGAATAGTCCACCAGGCCGAAGCACCCGAGCAAACTCCTCCGCCGCCAACGGGGAGAAGATATTTGTTACTAGGTCTACGCTCCGGGCGGCAAGGGGAAGCCGGTAGACTGAAGCTACGGCGAACTCCCCCTGGGGAATCCGCTTGGCCGCACGGCGCAGGGCGAATTTGGAGATATCGATGCCGGCTGTTCTGGGCTGCCGCCCGGAGTGAGTAAGGGCATTGTGCAGTCCGGCGGTATAATAGCCCTCGCCGCAGCCGCTGTCCAGCAGGACAGGGGAGGAGGCGGTCACCTGGTCTAGCACGGCGGCGCACAGGGCAGACAGCAGCGGGGCATAGTGCCCGCGCTCCAAAAAGGCCGCACGAGCGGCCACCATCTCTTTGTCGTCACCGGGATTCTTGGAGTGCTTGCGGTTGGCGGGCAAGAGATGAGTATAGCCGGCCGACGCCACATCGAAGCTGTGTCCGGAAGAGCAGTGGTATCGTCCCTCGCTTCGCTCCAAGTTTCCTAAGCAGAGAGGACAGCAAAACAGACTTTCCATGGTGTCACCTCAAGCTTTATTATGGGGCGCGACAAAGAAAAAGGCAAGGAATTTTTATAGCAGAGCAGGAGACCGGGCTGCAAGCGTGATTAGGGGCCGCCATGAACAAAAAGATATTTTCAAAAACTTTGTCTTTCCCTCTATGCAAATGGAAAGAATTATATTAAAATAGAAAAAATGAAACACGAGGAGTGGTTCCTATGGAGCAGCCCAAATATAAAAGAGTCCTGCTGAAAATCAGCGGTGAGGCCCTGGCTGGCGAAGCTTCCCGCGGACTGGATTTTCATGTGATTGGCAGTGTCTGTGATGTAGTGAAGAAGTGTGTGGAGCTTGGTGTCCAGGTAGGCGTGGTCGTCGGCGGCGGAAACTTCTGGCGCGGAGTAAAAGACGGCGGCGACCAGATGGAGCGGGTCCGCGCTGATCATATGGGTATGCTGGCTACGACCATCAACGCCTTGGCGGTCGCAGATGTGCTGGAGCAAAAGGGGGTGCCAGTTCGGGTCCAAACGGCAATCGAGATGCGGTCCGTGGCAGAGCCCTATATCCGATCCCGTGCCATCCGCCATCTGGAGAAGGGCAGAGTGGTCATCTTCGGCTGCGGCACTGGAAATCCCTTCTTTTCTACCGATACTGCGGCGGTCCTTCGTGCCGCGGAGATCGACGCCGATGTCATCCTGCTGGCCAAGAATATCGACGGCGTCTATTCCGCAGACCCCAAGGTGGACCCCAGTGCGGTCAAGTATGACGCCATCACCTATGACGATGTGCTAGCCCAGCATCTGAAGGTGATGGACTCCACTGCTACATCTCTGTCTATGGACAATAAGATCCCTGTTTTGCTCTTTGCACTCAAGGACCCGGAGAATATCCTCCGAGTAGTTATGGGGGAGAAGATCGGTACTATTGTGGGCGGATGAGCCCTGAACAGAGAAATGGAACAAGGAAAGGAAGTTAAGACCATGAGTCCAGAGAATAAGGTATACGATGATAAGATGCTCAAAACCATCGAGGTAGTCAAGTCCAATTTTGCCTCTGTCCGGGCGGGCCGCGCCAATGCCGGCGTGCTGGATCGGATTATGGTAGAGTACTATGGAACGCCCACGCCGCTGAATCAGGTGGCTGCCGTGTCCTCTCCCGATCCCCGGACCCTGGTGATCCAGCCTTGGGATGCCACCCTGCTTAGGGCGATTGAAAAGGCAATTCAGACCTCTGACCTGGGCATTAACCCCCAGAATGACGGGCGTGTGATTCGATTAGCTTTTCCCCAGCTCACGGAGGAGCGCCGTAAAGAACTGGGTAAACAGGTCCGCAAGTACGGCGAGGAGGGCAAGGTGGCCGTCCGTAATATTCGCCGGGACGCCATGGAAGATTTCAAAAAGATGAAGAAGAACGGCGAGCTCACCGAGGACGACCAGAAATCCATGGAGAAGGAGCTGCAGGACCTGACAGATAAGCGATGCAAGGATATCGATGACCTGACAGCCAAAAAGGAAGCCGAACTGATGGCAGTTTAATGAACTGAAAATGCACAATGCAGAATGCGGAATGATTTTTTCTTCTGCATTCTGCATTTGTGCGGATAGGATATCAATTTATGGATTTTTTCAGATCAAAAGCGGATAGAGCGCCAGCGGTGGACCTGAAGCGGTTGCCCCGGCATATCGCGATTATCATGGACGGAAATGGTCGCTGGGCAAAAAAACGAGGAATGCCGCGTACAGCCGGCCACGCCGCCGGCGCAGAGAATTTCCGTACCATAGCCACCTACTGCAAGGAGATTGGACTGGAATACCTTACAGTTTATGCCTTTTCTACGGAGAATTGGAAGCGGCCTCCGGATGAGGTATCTGCCATCATGGGCCTGTTGAAGAAATATCTTTTGGAGGCCATCGGGCAGATGGAGCGGGATAGAGTAAAAATGGAATTTTTTGGAGATCTTTCCCCTCTGACCCCTGAGCTTCGACAGCTGTGTGAGCGGACAAGAGAGATATCCCGCCACTACGAGGGCTGCCAGGTCAATATCTGCCTGAATTACGGGGGGCGAGACGAGCTGCTTAGGGGGGCCATGGACTATGCCAAAGATTGCCTGGAGGGAAAGGCGGACCCGAACCATCTGACACAAGAGCAGTTTGGACGATACCTTTTTTCCAGAGGAGTCCCGGACCCGGATCTGGTCATCCGCCCCAGTGGGGAGCTGAGGCTGTCCAATTTTCTCCTGTGGCAGTCTGCCTATTCGGAGTTTTACTTCACTGATGTACTCTGGCCTGACTTTTCTAAGGTTGAGCTCCACAAGGCTATTGCGGCGTATCAGAATAGAGATCGTCGGTTTGGAGGTGTGTGATTTGCTGAAACGTATTTGTGTCGGGGTGGTACTGGCCCCCTTTTTTCTAAGCGTGCTATTCTTCCTGCCGCCAATCTATTTGGTCGTGATGCTGGCCTTTATTTTGGCCCTTGCCTCTTTTGAACTGCTGCGGGCGACACAGGTAGCTCACCATAATGGACTGTATATTTTTACTGCCATCGCTGCGGCTATGATTCCCTTTGGATGCTGGCGGTGGGGCTATGGTGGTTGGTATATCCGGGCGGTTTCTCTCGCATTGATGGCTGTGGCCTTTTTCTTTGCTGTCCGCCAGTACGGCACAGAGCGAGAGATCAAATTCAGTGAGATTGTTGTCTGCCTCTTTGGGGGCATCGCTGTTCCCCTGTTTCTGTCCTCACTGATACCCCTCAAAATGATGGAGAACGGCAGATTTTTAGTGCTGCTGCCTGTGCTCTGCGCCTTTACTACCGACATCGGAGCCTATTTTGCGGGCGTATTTCTTGGGAAACACCGGGGTGTCACCAAGGTCAGCCCTAATAAATCTGTGGAAGGCTATATTGGAGGACTGCTGACCGGAGGTCTGTTCCTCCTGGGTTACGGCCTGCTTCTGCGGCAATTCGCAGGCTTGTCTGTGGAACTTCACATCATGGCGCTCTATGGGATACTGGGAAGCGCTATTACTGAGTTGGGTGACCTGTCTTTTTCTTTGGTAAAGCGGCAGTTCGGCATCAAGGATTATGGGACTCTGCTTCCAGGACATGGAGGGATGCTGGACCGATTTGACTCTATGATTTTCGCCGCACCCATGCTGTTGATTTTAGTGGAACTGATTCCGGCCTTCTAATTTCCTCTCTTTTAGAAAAGAGGTAAAGAAAATTTTGGTCGGGCGAACTTCGTGTGCTTGGCGTTGTAAGGAGGATAAACTTGGAATTTGCCGGTTTGCCCTTGTTTGTTTGGCTGGCAATCTTCGTTGCCATATTCTCTGGAGCTGCCGTGTGCTATAAGACCCCGGCACAGAAGAAACAGTGGGACCCGCACACAGTGATTGCCTCCCTTCTGACCGGGATTGTTGTGTGCCTTGCCGTTTTGATTTTGAGGGTATTTTAATATGAGTAAACGAATCACAATCTTAGGCTCCACAGGCTCCATCGGGCGGCAGTCTCTGGAGGTGATTTCCGCCTGCGGTATGGAGGCGGTGGCGCTTACAGCCAATTCCAGTGTGAAACTGCTGGAGGAGCAGGCGCGCCGATACCGGCCTGAGCTTGCTGTTCTGATGGACGAGAGAGCGGCCGGCGATCTGCGGGTCAAACTTGCCGATACGAACGTCAGGGTGTTAGGTGGTATGGAGGGCATTCTGGAGGCAGCTTCCCTTTCCAGCGCTGACACTGTCATTACCGCTGTGGTGGGAATGATCGGTCTGCGTCCCACCCTGACCGCGATTCGGGAGGGGAAGCGGATCGCTCTGGCCAACAAAGAAACGCTGGTATGTGCCGGCCAGCTTGTACTGGAGGAGGCTCGGGACTATGGGGCCCAGATCATACCTGTGGATTCAGAGCACTCCGCCCTTTTCCAATGCCTGGAGGGCAACAGGGACAGGGGAGAGGTCAAACGGCTGATCCTCACCTGCTCCGGCGGACCTTTCTATGGCAAAAAAAGGGCTGAATTACAGGGGATGACTAGGAAAGACGCTTTACAGCATCCAAACTGGTCAATGGGGGCGAAGATCACTGTGGATTCGGCCACCCTGATGAATAAAGGGCTGGAATTTATTGAGGCTATGCACCTATATCGGATGCCACCGGAGAAAATTTCTGTCCTGATCCACCGGGAGAGTATTATCCACTCGCTGGTGGAATACTGTGATAATGCCATGATTGCCCAGCTTGGTGCGCCAGATATGCGTCTGCCCATCCAATATGCCCTGACATGGCCTAAGCGGACGCCCGGTCCGGCTGTCCCACTGGACCTGTGGAACTGTGGGTCAATGACTTTCGGGACACCGGATACAGATACTTTCCGGTGCCTAAAGCTGGCGATGGAGGCAGCCGAAACAGGGGGGACAGCCGGCGCCATCCTCAACGGCGCTAACGAGGAGGCGGTGTCCCAGTTCCTAGCCGGGAAGATCGGATTCCTGGAGATCGCTGAGAAGGTGGCCTTGGCCATGGAGCGGGTACCAGTAGTTCGGGAGCCTGGGTTAGACGACGTCCTGGAGGCTGACCGGGCAGCGCGAGAGGCCATTGATTGATTTTACCTTTTTTGGAGGTTCTATGCTCTATATCATCGTCGCAATTCTCATTTTCGGCATCCTGATCGCCACCCATGAATTGGGCCATTTCGCCACGGCAAAGCTGCTGGGGGTAAAGGTCAACGAGTTTTCTGTGGGGATGGGCCCAGCTATCTGGAAAAAGCAGCGAGGCGACACCCTTTACAGCGTCCGTATCCTTCCCATTGGCGGATACTGTGCCATGGAGGGGGAGGACGATGACTCCGCTGATCCACGGGCCTTTGGAAAGGCCGCAAGCTGGAAGAAAATGGTTATTCTGTGCGCCGGTGCCGCGATGAATTTTCTCACTGGACTGCTTCTGATCTTGATTCTCTATGTTCCACAGCAGGCTGTCCTTGTGGAAACCTACGGAGGTTCTACCCCCGGCTATGGAACTGAAGAATGCGGGCTCCTGCCAGGGGATCGGTTTCTGTCTATTGACGGTCACCGAATCCTGGTTTACGGCAATGCCCAGATGTATCTGGAGCGGGCGGGGGATACGCTAGACATCGTAGTGGAGCGCGACGGGCAGACGGTGCGACTGGACGGTCTCTATCTGCCCCGTCAGGAGCGTACCGACGAGGAAGGAGTGACCACAAACCGCCGCGGAATCCTGGTGGCTTCGGAGGCTGCGCCACTGTCCGGATTTGGAAAGGTGCAATACGCTTGGAATATGTCCCTGGACTTTGTCCGCCTGGTGTGGATCAGTCTGGGGGACCTGATTTCAGGATCTGTGGGAGTCCGCGACCTGTCCGGACCTGTCGGCATCGTGGATACCATGACGGAAGTGGGGAGCTCGGCTACGTCTGCCTATGCGGCCTTTTACAGCCTGACCTATTTTGCGGCCCTCATCGCGGTCAATCTCGCGGTCATGAATCTTCTGCCGCTGCCAGCGTTGGACGGCGGGAGAGTGTTTTTCCTGTTGCTTAACATCGTGCTTTATAGACTGTTCCGAAAGAGAATAGATCCCAGGTACGAGGGATACGTCCACATGGCCGGTCTGGCTGCGCTGATGTGCCTGATGCTGGTGGTCACCCTAAGTGATGTGGGTAAGCTGTTCGGAAGATAAGAAGTGTCCGGAAAGGGAGGATTTGTGACATGACCAGACAGATCCATGTAGGAGGCGTACCTGTAGGCGGCGGGGCGCCGGTTTCCATCCAGTCTATGACCAATACCCGTACAGATGATGTGGATGCCACTCTCTCCCAGATACGGGCTCTGGCTACCGCCGGGTGCGATATCGTCCGGGTGGCTGTCCCTGACCAGGCGGCGGCCCATGCGGTAGGAAAAATCAAGGAGCGCAGTCCGCTGCCTGTGGTGGTGGATATCCACTTTGATTATAGGCTGGCTCTGGAAGCCATTGCGGCCGGCGCCGACAAGGTCCGGATCAATCCCGGAAATATCGGGAGTGAGGACCGTGTAAAGGCGGTGGCCGATGCCTGCCGCCAGAGGAACATCCCGATCCGCATCGGGGTAAACGGCGGCTCGCTGGAGAAGGATATTCTGGCCAAATACGGCAAGGTGTGCCCAGAGGCGATGGTGGAATCTGCCTTCGGCCATATTCGGTTGCTGAACCGATTTGACTTTGATGATATCTGCGTGTCCCTGAAGTCCTCCAGTGTCCCCACTACTATGAAAGCCTATCAGCTTATGAGTCTGAAAAGTGATTACCCTTTACATATTGGAGTAACTGAGGCGGGCACGGTCCGTATGGGCACTCTAAAGTCGGCCATTGGAATAGGTGGGCTGCTGGCTTTGGGCATCGGTGATACGATGCGGGTGTCCCTGTCCGCCGACCCGGTACAGGAGGTCATGGCCGCACGGGATATCCTGAAGGCGGCAGGCATCCGAAGAGAGGGAGCGGAACTGGTTTCCTGCCCCACCTGCGGTCGTACTCGTATCGATTTGATCTCCCTGGCTGGGGAGGTGGAGGAGCGTCTGAAGGCGGTGGATAAGCCGATCACCGTAGCGGTCATGGGCTGCGTAGTCAACGGTCCTGGGGAAGCCTCAGCCGCCGACTGTGGAATTGCGGGAGGACAGGGGGAAGGCCTGCTCTTCAAAAAGGGGCAGATCGTCAAAAAGGTCCCACAGGATCAGTTGGTGGACGAGCTGTTTGCACTGATCGATACACTATAAAAACAGATGGACTGGGCGCGGTGAGGGCGTTCCAGGTAAGAAGCGCAAGGAGAATCGAGCACCAATGTCCCAGAAGATACCTTTTTTAGAGATGTTTGCCGCCCTGCGCCAGTGGACCGAGCTGTCCAACGGCGTGGAGGGCTGGCTGATCGTATCCGCCGCCATCGACAAAGGCAGCCGAAGCGCTAAAATATTGGTGGAGAGAGCGGAAGGCGCGGGGCCGAACCTAATAGTCCAGGCGGAGGAGGCGGTGTGCAGAGCCTATGGCCTGGGCAGTGTGAAAATCGAGGCGGCAGCTCCGGCAGACAACTCCGTATCCCAAACTGGAGCCCAGAGAAGCGGGTCCGGTTTGGAGAAAAGGAGCGGCGAAGTAAGTGAGCTTTTGCCAACAGCCGGAAGCGAAGGATGCGAACCCCGCGGCGACGAGGATCCCTTCGCACGCACCGAGGCCATTCGGCAGGCAGCCTTGAAGCGGGCCGGCGTAAAGCCCTCAGGCCCTTCTGCTCCTAAGGGGGAGAAGAAGAGCACCGGCAAAGCGATCTTCGGCAAGACTATCACCAAAGCTCCCACCCCTATGGGGGACCTGGAGCTGGACATGGGTACAGTGGTGGTGGAAGGCGATGTCTTTGCTGTGGATAACCGGGAGCTGAAAAAGCGGGGAGCCTGGGTAGTCGCCTTTGATATGACCGACTATACCGGCTCTATCCGCGTCAATAAATTTTTTCCAGGCGATGAGGGAAAACCGCTGGTGGATGGGATCAAAAAGGGGCTGCATGTCAAGGTCCAGGGCCGGCTGAACATGGACCGGTTTTATGGTGATATGGTGCTGGAACCTGTGGCCGTTACCGCTGTGGAAAAGAAAATGAAGGAGGATACAGCACCGGAGAAGCGGGTGGAGCTCCACCTGCATACTACCATGTCCTCCATGGATGCGCTGACCTCTGTGGGACCAAAGCTGGGGCCAGACAAAAATGTGGTAAAACGGGCTGAGGCCTGGGGACATCCTGCCATCGCTATCACCGACCACGGTGTGGCCCACTCTTTCCCAGACGCCTGGCATTCGGCCAAAAAGATCAAGCTGCTCTATGGCGTAGAGGCCTATTTTGTCAACGACGTGGACGACCGGGTGGCCATCCATGGGACACCGGACCAGGGATTTGAGGAAGAGATCGTATGCTTTGACCTGGAAACCACCGGATTTCATAAAAAATATGAGGTCATTATTGAGATTGGCGCCGTGGTGCTGAAGAACGGCGAGATCACCGATACCTTCAATACCTTTGTTTCACCAGGCCGTATCCTGTCTGCCGACATTATCAATCTGACCGGAATCACGGATGAAATGCTGGTAGGAGCCCCATCCCAGGAGGAGGCACTTCGTGCCTTTTTGGAGTTTGCCGGTGACCGTCCTCTGGCTGCACACAACGCCGAGTTCGACATGGGCTTTCTCGCGGAGGGGTGTCAGCGATATGGCATCCCCTTTCACAATCCCTCCGTTGACAGCCTGATCCTGGCCCAGAATCTGTTGCCGGAGCTGAACAAGCACAAGCTGAATATTGTGGCGGAGCATCTGCGTCTCCCGGCCTTTAACCATCATCGGGCCAGCGATGACGCAGCCACGGTGGCCTATATGCTGCCCCACTTTTTTGAAATGCTGGAGGAAGCCGGCCTTGATAACCTTAACCAGATCAACGGCTACATGCCCAAGCTGCGCAAGGGCGGCAGAGCCAAGCGCCAGCCAAAGCACCTGATTGTTCTAGCTAAGAATCAGACCGGCCTTCGCAATCTATACAAGCTGATCTCCCTGTCCTACTTAGAGCACTTTAAGCGAGTCCCTATCATACCCAAATCTCTTATCGAGGAGAATCGGGAGGGGCTTATCATCGGTTCGGCCTGCGAGGCGGGAGAGCTGTTCCGGGCCGTGGTGGACGGGAAGAGCTGGGAAGAGCTGAAGCGTATTGCCTCCTGGTATGACTATCTGGAGATACAGCCGATCTGCAACAATATGTTCATGCTTCGTAAGGGGATGGTCCGCACCGAGGAGGAGCTGCGGGACTTCAACCGTACCATCGTCAAGCTGGGGGAGGAGCTGGGGAAACCAGTCTGCGCCACCGGCGACGTCCACTTCTTGGACCCAGAGGACGAGATATATCGGCACATCCTGTTGGCCTCTAAGGGGTTTGAGGATGCCGACGAGGCCCTGCCAATCTATTTCAAGACTACGGACGAGATGCTGAAGGAGTTTTCCTATCTTGGAAAGGAGAAGGCGCATCAGGTGGTGGTGGAAAACACCAATCTGATCGCCAACTGGTGTGACCCCATTGAACCGCTCCCAAAGGGGCTGTTCGCCCCCAAGCTTGAGGACTCTGATGGAGAGCTGACCCGTCTGGTCTGGGGGAAGGCCCATGAGCTCTATGGAGAGGAGCCGCCCCAGATTGTGGTGGACCGGATCAACGCCGAGCTGGGAGACATTATTCGGTGTAAGTATGACGTCATCTATATGTCCGCCCAAAAGTTGGTTCAAAACTCCTTGGAGCATGGCTATCTGGTAGGCTCACGGGGATCGGTGGGCTCCTCTCTGGTCGCCTTCATGTCCGGTATTACCGAGGTCAACTCCCTGCCAGCCCACTACCGCTGCCCCAAGTGCAAGCATTCTGACTTTGATTATGCCCAGGATCCCGCTCACCTCTATGGCTGCGGAGTGGACATGCCGGACGCTGTCTGTCCCGTTTGCGGGACAAAATATGTCAAGGACGGCTTCAACATCCCCTTCGAGACCTTCCTGGGGTTCGGCGGCGACAAGGTCCCAGATATCGACCTGAATTTCTCCGGCGAGTACCAGTCCAGCGCCCACAAGTATACCTTTGAGCTCTTTGGTCAGACCCATGTGTTCCGGGCGGGCACCATCGGGACCGTTGCGGAGAAGACCGCTTTTGGTTATGTAAAAAAATATTTTGAGGAAAAAGGAAAGAGTGTTTCAAAGGCGGAAGAGAACCGGCTGGCCATCGGCTGCACCGGCGTCAAACGCACCACCGGACAGCATCCGGGCGGAATGGTGGTCATTCCCCAGGATAAGGAGATCTATGACTTCTGTCCCGTCCAGCATCCTGCGGACGACCCGAACAGTGACATCATCACGACTCACTTTGAATACCACTCCATGGAGTCCAACCTGCTCAAGCTGGATATGCTTGGACACGATGACCCGACGATGGTGCGTATGCTGGAGGATCTGACGGGGGTGAATGCCAGGGAGATCCCGCTGGATGATCCAGACACCATGTCACTGTTTACCTCATCCAAGGTCCTTGGGTTTGAGAACGACAAGGTATTGGGGCCCACTGGCGCCGTAGCCGTTCCGGAGTTCAACACCAGATTTACTCGTGGGGTGCTGGAGGAAACGCAACCTACCCAATTTGATATGCTGCTTCGGATCTCCGGTTTTACCCACGGTACGGATGTATGGCTGGGCAATGCCAGGGATATTATCATGAGCGGTACGGGCGGCGTGTCGGAGTGCGTAGGCTGTCGTGATGACATTATGCTGTTCCTTATCTCCAAGGGGATGCCGCCCAAGCGCTCGTTCAAGATCATGGAGTCGGTCCGAAAGGGCCGGGGCCTGCCCGAAGGAGCGGAGGAGGAGATGCGGGCGGCGGGCGTCCCTGACTGGTACATCAACTCCTGTAAAAAGATCGCTTACCTCTTTCCGAAGGCTCACGCAGTAGCCTATGTGATGATGGCGTTTCGCATCGCCTGGTTTAAGGTCCACCGCCCTTTGGCTTTCTACGCGGCCTTCTTCTCCATCCGGGCCAAGGCTTTTGACGAGAAGTTTATGTGCCGGGGCATGGATGTGTGCCAAAAGAAGATGAGAGAGATTATCGCCAAGGATAAGGAGGCCACAGCGGTGGAGCAGGATATGCTTATTACCCTGGAGGTCTGTTATGAATTCTATCTCCGGGGCTTCCATTTCGAGCGGCTGGACCTGTATAAATCCCAGGCCATCCATTTCGCTATGGATGAGGAAAAGGGAACTCTGATTCCTCCATTTGTGTCTGTGGCTGGACTGGGGGAAACAGCGGCCATCTCTCTGGCGGAGCAGGCCAGGGACCGGCATTTTATCTCCATTGAAGAGGTGACAGCGGCCTGCCCCAAAGTGTCCAAGACACACATTGAGATGCTGAAGGAGGCCGGAGCCTTCGGAGATATGCCGGAAACCAGCCAAATAGATTTGTTTTCTCTATTTGGTTAGAGCATTTGACTGGCCGATCTTCTTTTCCAGGGAAGGGGAAGAAAGGGACTTGTAAAAGTTTACCTGCTGTGATAGGATACATCTGCCTCATAAGGGGTAATCATGCAAAGAAAGGGTCATTTTTATGTTGGATAAAAAAGTTGCGGAACTCATCAATGACCAGATCAATAAGGAGTTTTACTCCGCTTATCTGTATCTGGACTTCTCTGTGTACTATGAGGAGGTGGGGCTGGACGGCTTCGCCAACTGGTATATGATCCAGGCCCAGGAAGAGAGAGACCACGCCGTACTGATGCTGCAGTACCTGCAGAATAATGGTGAGAAGGTCACCCTGGAGGCTATTGCCAAGCCTGACAAGGAGTTGAAGGACAAATTGCAGGTGCTGGAACTGGGGCTTGAGCATGAGAGATATGTTACCAGCCTGATCCACACGATTTATGAGGCTGCCTATTCCGCCAAGGATTTCCGGACCATGCAGTTCCTGGATTGGTTTGTTAAGGAGCAAGGCGAAGAAGAAAAGACAGCTGAGGATATGATCAAGAAGATGAGGCTCTTTGGCGAC
>NZ_JAOQKF010000013.1:20301-103252 GCF_025567565.1 Muriventricola aceti
TGGTAGCGTAAACGTTGAGGAAGAAGTCGCGGAAGTCTTTTTCCTCCTGTTCCTGGTCTACATAGATATACAAATTTTCGTCATCCAGCCAGCTGAATGTTTTCAGTGCCGTATACCCCTTTTTATCGGGATAGATCACAAGGCTATCCAGCATTTTTTCCCGATACGCCTTTTCAATTTCGGACTTTTTATAGACTAGAGGGTCACCGCAACCGGACAAGTCCGGCACAGTTGGAAGGATGACCACAGTTGGGTCCTCCTCCTTCCATCCCACGATCAGACTGGCGATGGTGCTTTTGCTGCCGTGGACCAGACCATAATTGAACCGGCGTACATCCTCCGTGTAGCAGGCCAGCAGCTTATACTGTGCCCCGTTTTCCACTACCTGGTCAAAAAGAGCACGCATCTTTTTCTTGTTGTTCTCACTTTTCTCCTGATCAACTTCAGGCCCTTTGAATAGCTTGCCAAACAGTCCCATGAGAAAACCTCTTTCTATTCTTCAATTTATAAATACTTTTCTATAAAAAGGTATTTATAAATGCAGTATAATAACAGAAGGTCTATTTGTCAAGACAAAGCCCAGCGACTCTGCCGGGCCCGGAGTCGAGTTATGCGTTTCGATAAATTCCCTCTAAGTAGTCAATGATCAGCCGAATCTGGAGGGACACCGTTTCCTCATCGACACCAGGATGGAAGGGAAAGGAGGAGTATAGATGGGAATGATAGCTGAGTAAGAGCGTATTGACCATGTTCTGGATCAGATGACACTGACCAGCGGTGACTGGGATGTTCCAAAGTTCCAAAAGCGCCTGATAAAATTGAGTAAGTCCCATTTCGAAATCCTGCAATTCATGCTGGGACATATGGCGGCACAGATGGGGGAGATCATCTAACTCCAATACAAATACGCCATGCCGGTCGCCGTGGAAGAACAGGTCAAACACAGTCTCCAGACTGCCTCTCCAAGAGGCGCTCTCCTGTGCCACCTTCCGGGCCCGCTCCAGCATCTTGGTCCGCTGACGAAGAAGCACTTGAATTGCTAGAGCCTCTTTAGAGGGAAAGAAGGTATAGAAAAACGCTTTGGATATCCCGACTGCCTCATAGATCTCTTTTAGAGAGGCCTCACGATATCCCTTTTGGGAAAAAGAACGCTGCCCCAAATCCAGCAACCGCTCCCGAATGTCCTCCCGATCCTGGACGGTATAAGTTTTTTTCGCCATGGTATCCCTCCTTTTTCCCCCTGGATAGAATCAAGTATATCAGAATATCCGGCGGGAGGGAATGGATATTTTTCACAGAAGGTCTTTTTCTGAAAAGAAAAATCGGGCAAACAGAAGTCATTGGGTTGACCTGGCTGGAGAGTTTCGGTACAATGTAGTCACTGTGTTATGGATAATCAGACAAATTTTAGGAGGCAGGAGCCATGGACGAGAGAGAAAGCTTTTCGTCCCGCTTGGGATTTATTTTGATTTCAGCCGGGTGCGCGATTGGACTAGGGAATGTATGGAGATTCCCCTACATTACAGGAAAGTATGGAGGTGCGGCCTTCGTCCTGATCTATTTGCTGTTTTTGATCATTCTTGGACTGCCCGTCATGGTGACGGAGCTGGCGGTCGGCCGGGCCAGCCAGAGGAGCATGGCCTTGTCCTTCCACGTTCTGGAGCCGGCCGGCTCCAAATGGCATTGGTACAGCTATCTCGGTTTTGCGGGAAACTATCTACTGATGATGTTCTACACGGTCATAGCTGGTTGGCTGCTCTACTACTTTGTCAAAATGCTACGGGGTGATTTTATGGGCCTGGATTCCGCCGGCGTGGCAGAGCAATTCAGCCAGATGCAGGCCCGCCCCGGCGTTATGGCCATATATATGGTGATCGTGGTATGTATCGGAATGCTGGTGTGTGCCCAGGGCCTGCGGAATGGAGTGGAGCGGGTAAACAAGGTCATGATGCTGTGCCTGCTGGCGCTTATGCTGGTGCTGGCGGTCAACTCCATCACTCTGGAGGGAGCGGGGGAGGGGCTGAAGTTTTATCTTCAGCCCAATTTTCGGAATTTGATGTATGACGCCCAAGGAAATTGGATTTTGGGTGAGGCGATTTTTGCCGCTATGGGGCAGGCATTCTTCACCCTGTCGCTTGGAATTGGCGCCATCGCCATTTTTGGGAGTTACATCGGCAAAGAGCACCGCTTGACCGGGGAGGCTCTGCGGATCGGCGTACTGGATACCTGCGTAGCTTTTGTAGCCGGGCTAATCATCTTCCCGGCCTGCTCCGCCTTTGGAGTCCCCACCGGAGAGGGGCCCTCTCTGGTTTTTGTTACCCTGCCCAATATTTTTGACCATATGCCAATGGGGCGGCTGTGGGGAGCTCTCTTTTTCCTATTCCTGTCCTTTGCGGCTTTGTCCACCATCATTGCTGTCTTTGAGAATATCATCTCCTTTTGTATGGACAAGGGATGGAGCCGGAAAAAAGCTGTGCTGGTCAATTTTATCTGGGTCTTGATCCTGTCCATGCCCTGTGTGCTGGGCTCTAACCTGTGGGCAGCTTTCCGGCCCCTTGGAATGGATATCTCTGGTATAGAGGACTTTTTAGTGTCCCAGAACATTCTGCCCCTAGGTTCGCTGCTCTACCTATTGTTCTGCGTCTCCAAACGGGGATGGGGCTGGGACGCCTTCCTTGCCGAGGCCAACGCCGGCAGCGGACTGCGTTTTCCGGCCGCTACTCGCTTCTATGTCACCTATGTCCTGCCGCTGATTGTGCTGTTCATTTTCGTGATGGGATATTGGAATACCTTTTGGAAGGGCTGAACCGGCTGTGTCAGCAGGGCGCGTTAAGCGCCCTGCTTTTTATTTTTCTTGACATATTTTTAGTATAGTAGTATATTAGCGTGGTAAAGAATTTGAGAAGGAAGCTTCTCACCAGACAGAGGGAGCGATACCATGAAGCTGACAGTCAATACGCCAGAGGGAACGAGGGACCGTCTTTTCTCGGAGTGCCAGGAGCGCCGCCAAGTCCAGAGCCGTCTGATCCGCTTGTTTCGGCAGCGAGGCTACTTAGAGGTTTCTACACCGGAAACAGAGTACTATGATCTATTTGCGCTGTCTGGCAGTGCGATTCCCCAGGAGCGGATGTTAAAAGTCGGGGATCCAAGTGGAAAAATTTGTGTGATGCGGCCAGACTCAACCACTCCAATCGCCCGTGTGGCTGCCACAAAGCTCCGCTCTATGGCGCTGCCCCAGAGGCTGTACTACGACCAGAAGGTTTACCGGGCCAACCCTGCCCACAACGGCAGCAGCCGGGAGATTCCCCAGTGTGGTGTTGAGCTTATTGGAGCCAAAGGGTTGAAAGCTGATCTGGAAATCATCGTTACCGCCATTGACTCCCTGCGGTCTTGTGGAGCGCCCCGCTTCCATGTGGAGTTGGGACACGCCGGCTTTTTCCGGGACCTGGCCGCCCGTCTGGACCTGGACGATGGCCAGGAGGAGGAGATACGCACCCTGGTAGAGGGAAAAAATTTTGCGGCACTGAACGCCTTTTTATCTCCTTATAGAGGTAACCCGGCTTGTGCCGCGCTGGAGCGGCTGTCCCGACTCTTCGGCGGGACAGAGGTCCTGGCCGAAGCGGAGAGGCTGGCGGGGAAAACAGAGGCGGTGGACTATCTCCATGCCCTCTATGACGAGCTGTCCGCCGCTGGATACGGACAGTATGTCCGTTTTGACCTTGGGATGGTCCACCAGATCGACTACTATACTGGTGTCGTTTTTCGGGGCTATGTAGAGGGGGCTGGTGACGCGGTCCTGTCAGGCGGCCGGTATGATGCGCTGGTAGAGATATTTGGCCGTGAGGCCCAGGCCACTGGCTTTGCGGTGGATGTGGATGCCGTAGCCCGTACCCTGCCGGAGACCGCGCTGCCCCAGCTTCGGGCGGTGGTCCATTATGAGCCCGGCTACCTATCCCAGGCATTGGAGGCTGTGGACGGGCGCCCCGCCGGCACCTGTGAGCTGTCCCCCTGCCGTACCTTGGAGTCCAGCAGAAATATGGCACGGGAGAAGGGGGCAGAGATGGTGCTAGTCTTTGATAAGGACGGAGAGAGGAGAGTGCTGGTATGAGCGAACGGCTGCGAATCGCAATTACAAAGGGGCGGCTTCTGGACCAGTCTGTGGAGTTGTTTGAACGGGTCGGGCTGGATTGCGGACCCATCCGGGACCCGGGCCGCCGGCTTATCCACTCGCTGCCTAACTATCCACTGGATGCCGTGCTGGCCAAGGCTCCAGACGTTATTACCTATGTGGAGCATGGGGTATGCGATCTGGGCATCGTGGGAAAGGATACCATTCTGGAGAAGGGCGGCAGCTTTTATGAGGTCCTGGACCTGGGCTTTGGACGGTGCCGCTTTGCTTTGGCAGTGAAGTCAGGCAGCGATTTTTATGGGACGTATAAGACCCGCCGGGTGGCCTCCAAATATCCTGAGGTGACACGGGCCTTTTTTGAGAAGAAAGGGATGGATGTAGATATCATCAAGATTGAGGGCAGTGTGGAGCTGGCCCCGCTCCTGGACCTAACTGACGCCATCGTGGACATCGTGGAGACCGGGGCTACCTTAAAGGCAAACGGCCTGGAGCCCATTGAGACAGTGGCTGATGTATCCGCCCGCCTTATCATCAACACGGCCAGTATGAAGCTCTATAAGGGTCAGATCAACGATTTGATTGCCAAATGTGAGACTGGATTGGAGAAAGAGCTATGATTACTATTATCGAAGCGGATGGACGGCGAGAGCGTGAGCAGTTGGAGGCCATGCGGGCCCGGGCTGCCCAAAAGAACAAAGCGATAGAACTGGCTGTCTCCTCCATTATGGAGAATGTAAAGGAAGAAGGCCTGCCGGCAGTAGAGCGATATACCAGGGAGTTTGACCACCGGATGCCCTATGAGGTACCTAATGAGAGGCTGGAACAGGCCTATCAGAGCTGCCCGCCGGAGTTGATATCTGCCCTGGAACATGCGGCGGACAATATCCGTGACTATAATCAGCGATTATTGACCAAAACAGTGGAGTGGACCTCTCCGGACGGTGGGACTGTTGGGAGGATCGTCCGGGGACTGACCAGGGTTGGAATCTATGTTCCCGGTGGAACAGCCGCCTACCCCAGCTCCGTACTGATGAACGCCATTCCCGCCAAGGTGGCTGGTGTGGAGGAGATCATTATGGTGACTCCTCCTACAGATAATCTGAATGACGGCGTTCTGGCTGCTGCCAAGATCGCCGGAGTGGACCGGGTTATCGCTGTGGGTGGGGCCCAGGCTGTGGCCGCTTTGACCTATGGAGCCGGCTTTATTCCCAAGGTGGATAAACTGGTGGGCCCTGGCAATGCCTTTGTCGCCGCGGCAAAGCGGATGGCCTATGGTACGCTGGATATCGATATGGTGGCCGGCCCCTCTGAGGTGTTGATTATTGCTGACGGTTCAGCCGATGGGAAATATGTGGCGGCGGACTTGCTAAGTCAGGCGGAACATGATAAACTAGCATCCGCGGTACTGTTGACGGACAGCATGGAGTTAGCTCGAAGCGTGGACCGAGAGATCATCCGCCAGACCGGCTATCTGGAGCGGTCTGAGATCATGGAGGCGTCTCTGCGGGATTTCGGCTGCGCCATCGTCTGCCCGAATCTGGACTGGTGTGTGGAGCTGGCCAATGAAATCGCGCCGGAGCACCTGGAGATCATGACCTGCCAGCCACGGGAGCTGCTGCCCCACGTCAAAAACGCTGGAGCCGTATTCCTGGGGGCCTACAGTCCGGAGCCCCTGGGTGATTATCTGGCGGGACCTGACCATGTGCTTCCTACCAGTGGGACGGCCAGGTTCTTCTCCCCACTGAGCGTTGACAGCTTTTTGAAAACAATGAGTGTTATTCAGTTTGACCGGTCCAGTCTGGCACCTATTTCTTCTGAGATCATGACGTTGGCCCAGACAGAAAAGCTTACCGCCCATGCCAACTCGATCCGTGTGAGGTTTGAGGAAGGGGAGCCTGAGATCAGGCGGGGGTAAAACCGCAGTGGATAGACATCCGCTACTACACTTAATCTTCTTGACTAAAAAACTGCCGGGACAAAGTCCCGAGAAGCCAATCAGAATAGAACATAGAGGGAGGGGTCGTGCTGTGCGGACGGCTGAAATTTCCCGTGTGACAAAGGAGACAAATATACAGGTCAAGTTGACCTTAGAAGGCGGAAAAATTGAAATAAAAACAAGAATCGGCTTTTTTGATCATATGCTCACCGCCCTGGCCTTCTATGCCGGCTGGGGTTTGGAACTGGAGGTAGAGGGCGACCTTCATGTGGATGGACACCACACGGTAGAGGACACGGGGATCGTCTTGGGCCAGGCACTGAAGCAGGCGCTTGGGGAAAAAACGGGCATCCGGCGTTTTGGCGCTGCCTTTGTTCCCATGGATGAAGCCCTGTGCTTTACCGCCCTGGATTTTTCTAACCGGCCCTTCCTGGTTTTTGACGCGGAGATGCCCCAGGGGATGATCGGTGGCTACGACTCCTGTTTGACGGTCGAGTTTATGCGTGCCTTAGCGATGAACGGTGGGCTGACACTGCACCAGAAGTGCCATTACGGGTCCAATGCCCACCATATCACAGAAGGGCTGTTCAAGTCCTTGGGACTGGCCGTCAAAGAGGCCATCAGAGTGGAAGGGGATCAGGTGGTGTCCACTAAGGGGCTGCTGTAAGCCGGGAGAGAGACTAGTTATGAGCTATATCGCTGTTGTAGATTATGGTGTAGGCAACCTGAAAAGCGTATCCAACGCCTTTGCCTATCTGGGAATAGAAACGAAAATTACCGGAGACCCGGACGAGTTGGAGCTGGCTCAGGCCATCGTCCTGCCTGGAGTGGGTGCCTTTCCGGATGCGGCAGACAAACTAAGGGCCACAGGCTTGGATCAGTCTGTGGTGAAACAGGGCCGTAAAAAGCCTGTGCTGGGGATCTGCCTTGGAATGCAGCTGCTGTTGGACAGGGGAGAGGAGGTCAGACCCTGCCCAGGTCTGGGTGTCATAAAAGGAGTCTGTGCCAGGATCCCCACGGAAGAAAAACTGCCCCATATCGGCTGGAACAGCCTGACATTTCCTAATCGATCCCCGTTGTTTGAAGGGGTAGATGAGGGCAGCTATGTATATTTTGTCCATTCCTTCTCCGCACAGCACACAGATCCAGACCAGGTTAGTGCTGTGTCCCAATATGGGGTCCCTGTGATTGCCGCCGTCCAAAACGGGAACTTTTTTGGCTGTCAGTTCCACCCGGAAAAGAGCGGAGAGACCGGGCTGGCTATCTTACAAAATTTTGCGGGTTTAACCCGCTGAACCTATTGAATTTCCAGGGGGTAATTTCCCATGTCCCGTCCTTACAGTGGTAAACGCATTTATCAGGAGCGCCGGTCTAGCCGAACAGGGTCCGGCTCTGGGCAGACTTTGGGGCGAGTGATGTTCTTTCCCCTCCAGATCCTCTATTTGGAGCTGGTGCTTCATATTTATATGGGCAATTATTTAGGGTACTTGCCTATTTATCTGGTGTTCAGCCTGGCGGGAGGCCTTTTTGTGGCCGCATTTACCCTGCCGTTCTCTCGGCTGGCCAACTGTATTATCACCAAAGTGCTGGCGTTCCTGTTTTCTCTGATTTATGTGGTGGAGATTATCGCAAAAAAGATTTTGACCACTTATTATGGGTTCAGCGCTGTGAAAATGGCGGCGGGAAATCGGCTCATTGACTACGCCGACGTGATCGTATCTACCCTAGTGCGCTCCATTCCCATCATTTTGCTGCTTTTCCTTCCGGCGATTTTGATCATCGCCTTTGGGGGGCGCCTACTGGGCTTTGGACGATTTGATATCCGTTTTTCCGGGGTAGTGTTGGCCGGGGCGGTAATTTTTCATCTGCTTGGCCTGGGTATGGTCCATCTGCCCTGGAAGGGGGATTTGACTCCGAAGCAGCTGTACCGCATGGACACCAATATGGATGACCAGGTAGAGCAGCTCGGTATGTGGACATCGCTGAGACTGGATGTGAAGCACCTCTTTTTCCCGGCGGACAACACATTAGATGCGGACTTTAGTGGTCTGGGCGACTTGGGAGGCAGTTCCTCCTCGGAAGAGGGCGGCTCCTCCCAGAATCTAGAGGACCCGGAGCCGGTCATCGACACATCACCCAACGTGATGGATGTGGACCTGTCCCAAATTGCGGAAACGGCTACGAATCAGGACATCCAGTGGTTAGCCAACTATTTCAACAGCGTGACTCCCACCAGAAAGAATGAATATACCGGGATGTTCGAGGGCTATAACGTGATTTTCCTGACACTGGAAGGTTTCTCTGGCTACGCTATTGACCCGGAGCTGACCCCTACACTCTATAAGCTGACCCACGAGGGCTTTGTATTCAACAACTTCTATACCGCCCTCCATTTTACCAGCACCTCCGGCGGCGAGTGTCAGAACTTGCTAGGACTATACCCGAAAAACGGGAATCCGGCCACCCTGCCCCGGACCGGGGACCTGGGGACCAACCTGTACTTCTCCCTGGCCCAGCAGTTGGGACGGGAGGGATACCTGGTCCAGGGCTATCACCCCAACTCCAATATGTATAACCGGGAGAAGTCTCATCCTAACCTGGGCTACGATTGGCGACAGTTCGGCATGGGCTTTGACAATTTGGAGCTGTCCGAAAGCGGCAAGCTGCTGTGGCCCCAGCGGGACAAGTATATGATCCAAGCCAGCATCGACAACTATCTCAATAGCGAGGCGCCCTTCCATGTGTACTATCTGACCATCAGCGGCCACATGCCATACTCCAACAACCGTGTGGCCAATCAGTACAGAGATCTTGTGGACCCGTTGCCTTACAGCGATACCACCAAGAACTATGTGGCCACCGTGATTGAAGTGGATCGGGCTTTGGAGTATCTCATCCAGCGGCTGGAGGAGGCGGGCAAGCTGGACTCTACCTTGATTGTTGCTGCCCCCGACCATATCCCTTACTTCGATGTAGCGACACTGGAGGAGCTGGCGGGTGAATCCTTTGGAAGCTCAGAGGACCTGGAGTATCTGAAGGAGGGCAACATCAATTTTGACGTATACAGAAATTCCCTGATCCTGTGGTCGGCCAGCATGGAGGAGCCTGTAGAGGTAGATAAGGTGTGCTGCCAGGTGGATATCCTGCCTACGGTGTCCAATCTTCTGGGGCTGGAGTACGACTCACGGATGCTGGACGGAAGCGATATTCTGTCAGACAACGAGGGATTGGTGGTCTTTTCCTCCAAGTGCTGGAGGTCAGATCGGGGGTTCTATGACCGCTATACCAGTACCTTTACCCCGGCTGCGGGAGTCTCCATGACCGCAGAGGAACAGGAGGACTATGTGTCCGCCATGAAGAAGCTAGTACAATATAAGCTGGACAGCACAGCGTTGGTCATAGAGAATGATTTTTACGGCTATGTGTTTGGGAATGGCTAAATAAGCTGGGGCGGGACGAGTGGCCCCGTCCCGCTTTTATCTGAATCAAAGGAGGAGCGGTCCTATGCAGATACTTCCCGCCATCGATTTGAAAGACAGAAAGGTTGTCCGACTCTACAAGGGGGATTTTGATACAGTCCACCAGGTGGCAAGAGATCCGGTGGAGACGGCACGGGCCTTTTTGCGCGCTGGAACTCGCTGGGTCCATATTGTGGATTTGGATGGAGCCAGAGATGGAACCAGAAAAAATGGAGAGATCGTCCAAGCGGTGTCAGATGTGGGGCTTCATGTCGAACTGGGCGGGGGAATCCGCTCTATGTCGGATCTGGAGGAGGTCTTTGACCTGGGCGTATCTCGGGCCGTCATCGGTTCCGCCGCTGTCACCCATCCCCAACTGGTATCCGACGCTGTGAAACGATGGGGAGATAAGATCGCGGTGGGCGTCGATACCAAAGACGGACGGGTCAAGACCGCCGGCTGGGTAGAGGACTCTGGCCTGGATTACCTGGAATTTGCGCGGTCCATGGAGAAGCTCGGTGTAAGGACGATCATCTTTACAGATATTGAGACAGATGGGACTCTGTCCGGCCCCAACTTTGGAAGACTGGAGGAGCTGCAGAGGACCGTCGGTTGCCATATCTTGGCCTCCGGCGGCGTATCGAATAACGGAGATATCCGTGTACTAGCCGCCATGGGACTGTACGGCGCTATCATTGGCAAGGCGTACTACGCCGGAACGATTGATCTGGCGCGGGCGGTGGCGGACGGAGGCACACAGGAATGAAGATCGCGGTCCTGGGATACAGCGGGGCCGGAAAGTCCACGTTATCCCGGGAGTTGGGGAAGCGGTACGGCTGTCCTGTCCTTCATCTGGACCAGGTGCAGTTTGAGGCTGGATGGATAGAACGGGACAGGGGAGAAGCCCTGTCCCAGGTGGAACAGTTTATGTCCCAAGAGAGCTGGGTTATAGATGGAAATTATAGTGCCTTTCTCCAAGAACGAAGACTGGAAGAGGCGGACTGTGTTATAATCCTACTTTTGAACCGCTTTTCCTGTCTGGTAAGGGCGGTCAAAAGATATGTTATCTACCACGGCCGCACTCGGGAGGATATGGCGGAAGGTTGCCTGGAAAAGTTGGACCCGGAATTCCTTGCCTGGCTGCTGTGGAAGGGGCGGAACCGAGCTTTTTATAGAGCGGTTGCCTTGCGGTATCCCCACAAGACGGTGGTTCTGAACGACCAGAGGGCCATCAATCGATTTTTGGAGGGACTGTCATGTTAGCCAAACGAATCATTCCCTGCCTCGATGTCCGTGCCGGACGGGTGGTGAAGGGAGTCAACTTTGTCAACATCCGGGATGCGGGCGATCCGGTGGCGCTGGCCAAATTTTACTCGAATCAGGGGGCGGACGAGATCGTCTTTTTGGACATCACTGCCACCAGCGACAAAAGGGATACGGTGGCTGATGTGGTGGAGCGCACAGCCAGCCAGGTCTTTGTTCCGCTGACCGTTGGCGGCGGGATCCGCACGCTGGAGGATTTCCAGCGTCTGCTCCGGGCGGGAGCGGATAAGATATCTGTGAATTCGGCTGCGGTTCAGGACCCGACTCTGATTTCCAGAGCCGCGGAACGCTTTGGCTCCCAATGTGTCGTTTTGGCCATCGATGCCCGCAAGCGGACCGACGGCACCTTTGAGGTGGTCACCGCCGGAGGCCGGACTCCGACTGGCCTGGACGCTGTGGAGTGGGCTCAACAGGGGGAAGCTCTGGGCGCGGGGGAGATCCTCCTTACATCCATGGATGCGGACGGCACCAAGGCCGGCTTTGACCTGGAAATGACCCGTGCGGTCACTCAGGCGGTATCGATCCCGGTGATCGCCTCCGGCGGCTGCGGCACTCTGGAGCATTTTGCTCAGGTTTTCCAGGAAACAGGCTGCGATGCAGCCCTGGCGGCTTCCCTGTTTCATTTTGGCGAGCTGACGGTGCCCCAGGTCAAGGATTTTCTCCGGGGCAAGAATATCCCGGTGAGGTGATGGATATGTTTGATTTAGACCTCCTTTTTCAAAAGTCAGAGCTGATTCCGGTGATTATTCAGCATGTGGACACCAAGGATGTCCTGATGCTGGGTTTCACGAATAGAAAAGCGGTGGAGCTGACATTGGAAACGGGGACGGCTTGGTTCTGGAGCCGAAGTCGGCAGGAGCTCTGGAACAAGGGGAGCACTTCCGGCAACTTTCTCCATGTGAAGCGCATTATGACAGACTGTGACACCGATACCCTGCTCTACCTCTGCATTCCAGATGGACCTACCTGCCACACCGGAGCACACAGTTGCTTTTTCCGGGAAATCGAGATATAATAAAAACACAGTGTATCCTTTTTCAATGAGGGAAAACTGTCCTAGGATGGGAGCGATAAGGATGAATGATACTTTGGCCCAGCTATACCGGGTGATAGAGAGCCGGAGAGCGCAACCGCAAGAGGGTTCTTACACCTGCTATTTGTTAGAAAAGGGCCTGGATAAGATATTGAAAAAAGTAGGGGAGGAGTGTTCGGAAACCATTATTGCCGCCAAGAACGGCAGGCAGGAGGAAACGGTGGGGGAGATATCCGATCTTCTCTATCATCTGACTGTTATGATGGTCCAACAGGATATCCCGTTGGAGGCGGTCATGGAGGAGCTGGATTGCCGCAGCACCAAGATCGGCAACTTAAAACAATTCCATGTCAGCGATCATGAGACCTGAAAGGAGTGTTTCCATTGAGTTTTGATCCCAATGAATTTGACCGCAGCTACGCAAGCGGTTATGTTGAGCCCCTTGGTCAGTATACAGCCAAGACCTTCCTGTGGGTGATGCTGGGCCTATTAATCACCTTTGGTACGGCGCTGGCCTGCCGGATGTCCTATTTCACCATCTATGCTTTGGTTTCTGTCCCCTATCTCCATCTGCTGGCTCTGGTGGCTACAATGATTTTATCTTTTACCATGGCTCGAAGGATCGAGCGGATGCGGGTCAGCACGGCTGTTCTGATATTCGTTCTGTTCTCCGTCCTGTTTGGTTTTACACTGTCCATCTACCTGTTTGTCTATGAGATAGAGTCAGTCATTTGGAGTTTCCTGCTCACGGGGCTTTATTTTGGCGCCCTGTCTGCCTACGGCTTTTTGACACGCAGGGACATGTCCAATTTGCGGCCGTTTCTGTTTTTTGGGCTGCTTTTCCTCATCGCCTTTGGCCTTTTATCCATGTTTATCCCCGGACTGGTAATGTTCGACCGGGTGGCCTGCCTGTTCGGCATCGCGGTGTTCCTGGCCTATACCGCCTATGACACGCAGAAGATCAAGGCTTTCTATCAATATTATGCCAGCTATCCCGACATGCTGGCCAAGGCGTCTATCTTCTCCGCTTTGCAGCTTTATCTGGATTTCCTGAACCTGTTTTTATATCTCCTTCGTTTCCTGGGAAATCGCAGACGGTAAAAAAAGCTCCCCGGTGCTAAATTAGCACTGGGGAGCTTTTTGTCTCAATTTATCGATAGGAGAGCAGAATGTCTACGTCCTTCCGCTTTGGAGCAGTCAGCTCGGCCCCTCCTGGCCAGCCGACCGCGATGAGGGCCATCAGCTCTTGCTCCTCTGGCACCTCTAGATAGGCTTGAAGCCTCTTCCGGTCAAAGATTCCCATGATGACGGTACCTAGCCCTAATTCATGAGCGGCCAAGCAGAAGGTCTGGGCTGCGATACCGCAGTCGTAATACTGCCAACCGGCCTCTCGGTCTGTGGTAAAGCTGCCGTCCCGCTCATAGCCGCTGCGTGCCTTCACGAAGGTTTGGGCCACAAGCAGGGGACAAGCACGGATGATGGTGGGGTTGTTAGCCCCTGGCAGACAGTACTCCGAAGCGATGGTTTCCCGTGTGGCCGGATCCTCGATGGCGATATAGCGGCTGATCTGAGTGTTTTTCCAGCTTGGGGCATAGGAGGCCAGAGAAACGACTTTCTCCAGCAGCTCGCGGCTGACCGGCCGGTCAGCAAACTGGCGCACGCTGCGCCGGGTCAAAATACACTGTTGGGCGTCCATATCGACACGCTCCTTTTCTCATAAGCTGTATTCATGGTATCTCGCCCGAAAGGGATTGTCAAGCCTGGGGCTCATAGGACCCGGTATTCGCCGCCCGTGCGCCTGAAGGTATGCTGCCGGAGTAGGAGGAGGCAGTCTGATTACAGAAGGGCTCCTGCGCTAAATCCTCACGGGCCGGCTGACTGACTTCCCCACCGTCCTGTGGCTCGGTAGGTTCGATGGCCATTGGTTCCTCCGAAGTGGGGCAGCCTGCCGGATCTCCGTCTCGTAGGCTGCCTGGAAGGTCGCTGGGAAGGACCTGATAGGACACGGACACATCCTCGTCTGTAGCAGCAAAACCGCCCAGAGAGACCTGGATAGCGTCCCCCTCCGGGTCCAGCCGGGCCAGAATGGCCAGCAGATGGGGATCTTCCTCTGTGATGGTCAGGTCGATGCGGTTGTCAATCTCATTGATCCACCAGCCAGACATGACAGCCTTGCACACTGGGTCGGTACGGACAAGCTCGTTGAGCTGGTCTATCAGCCCGCTGAGGCAGGTGTAAGAATATTTTCCAGGGACAAAGACGGCGTTTCCGAAGTCCAGGTCAGGGAGCGGCAGACCCTCTACCTGCACGATGACGTACCGGCCAGTGTCATTGTCATAATAGTATCCACCGAACCAAGGCTGACTCTGCCAGGCAGATACCCCGGCTAGAGGAGGCGGCGCGGCCGCGTCTTTGGATTCCATGGGGTCGGTTTCTCCTCTGCCCTGGGCATAGGCGTCAGGGTCGGGGGCCAGAGCCTCAGGGGATAGGCCGTCCTCCAACACCGCAAGCTGAACCAGCCGGGCGAGAAGTTCCTCCGTCTGCTCCGGGGATGGAGTGTTTACCGCGTAAAAAACGCTGTAACCGTCCCTAGTGGTAAAGGACACCTCTCCATAGTTTGTGCCGTCCAGATCGGTGAATCGGGCTGCCAAGACCTCGATACCCTCGATGACTGTGAGGGCATCCCCCGGATAGCCCTCCGGGCGGCCAATGGCATCAGGAGAGACCTTGGTGCCTAGACCTCCTACCATTAGGGTCAGCTTACCCCAGTCGCAGTCGGCATAGAAGTGACCATAAAACAGCGTGTCCAAGGGGTCGCCGTGCCCCGGTCCGAAGGCTAACATACCGGAGAGCTGGTCAAACCCCTCCCACCCCAATACCTGGGGAATAAAGCCGCCCAGCAGGGTCTCCAAGTCGGACTGAGTAACCTCTCGGTTTACCCCCTCTCCAGCGGCGTAGCTGTGCGCGCTGGCTTGGGATGGTGCCTGGGTATCCCAGATGTTAAGCCGGGGCAGCTCCGTCCCGATTTCGCCATAGGCATCCTCGTTGGCTATCTCATAGGTGCCATATCCGCCCTGACCACCATCCAACACAGGATGAAGTGTGGGGGAGAGTGTGTGATAAATGGGATACGCGGCGATCAATAAAGCGGCGCAGGCAGCCAGCGCCCCATACTTCCAGGGGATGGGCTGCCGTCCGGCGGGAGCGGATTGGACAAGCCGCTCTTTCAGTTGGTCCACTGCCTGTTGGCTGGGTATCAGTTTTCTCTGCATGGAGCAAAACAGATCCTTACTCATCGAAATAATCTCCTTTCAGAGTCTGGCGCAGCCTCTCCCGACCACGGGACAACCGCATTCGGACCGCACCAGGACGGATAGACAGAGCGCGGGCGATTTCCTGTGTGGTCAGCCCCTGAAAATAAAAGAGGTAGATGGGGACACGGAGGGACTCCTCCAGCTCCATCACAGCCTGCCACACGGAGTTTTCTTCCGCGGACTGGAAGGGAAGAGGCCTGTCTTCCCACTGGGAAAGAGGGACCGTCCTTTTCCTCCAACTGGAGGAGGTGACCCGCCGGCAGAAATTTATCGTGGTCCGAAGCAGCCATGCCTTTTGATGTTCCTCATCTCGAAAAGCTTTGTTTGATTGGAAGTAAGCGAGAAAGACCTCCTGAAATACATCCTCTGCGTCTGCTCGGCTGCCGGTCCTAGCCAGAGCCAGACCGTATACCGTATTTTGATAGCGGACCAGGATATCCTCCACTTGGCCGCCCGTGCGCAGTGGTTTAGCGTCCATCGGCAAAACCTCCTTTCTACCATAACTCAACTCTGGAAGGCCAAATGTCACCGCCTTAAGAAATATTTTTAGACGGATAGATCGCAAGCCCCTGAAGTCCTGTGACGACCACCTATAAAAACAAAGTTTATTTCCAACTTCCAATTCTAACAAAAGTATGTTATCATTACAATGTATTGATATGGACACGGAGGGAATTATGGTCGTCTTAGGCATCGACCCTGGGGTCGCTACCATTGGCTTTGGCCTCATTCGGGCTGATCGGGGCAGGAACGCTCTGCTCCAATATGGTGTCATCACCACACCGCCGGGGCTCCCTCTGTCCCGCCGCCTTTGTCAGATATCTGACGATATGGAGGAGCTGATCCACACCTTTCATCCGGACGAGATGGCCGTGGAGGAACTGTTTTTTACCAAAAATATTACCACTGGCATTGCCGTAGCCCATGGACGGGGAGTTATTTTGCTGGCCGCGGAGAAGCTGGGCGTGCCCGTCTTTGAGTACACCCCTATGCAGGTGAAACAAGCTGTCGCTGGCTACGGAGGGGCGGACAAGCGGCAGGTCATGCTCATGACCCAGCGGCTTCTCAACATGAAGGAGATCCCCCGGCCTGACGATGCCGCCGACGCCCTGGCCATCGCCATCTGCCACAGCCGGGCGGCCACATCTCTGCTGAACACTGAGCGGGTCTTTGACCCCAAAAAGTACGATACGAGGTAATGGGATGAGGATGATCGTCAAAAAGCCCGCTTCAGAACCGGAGTACAGCCTCCATGACGCCCATATTATGGAACTGCAGGCGGAGAAGGATACCCTGCGTCTGGTGACCCAGTACGGCTATGTGTGCACCGCCGCCCCCTATGGACAGGTGGATGGGGATGTGGAGCTCACCGGGGTGGACTGGGACTCCTCTTACATCTACATAATAGAGTACCAGGACGTCCTGTGCGGCAACTGTGGAGCTTTTACTGGCAAAAAAATGACCCTGGAGACCTTCCTGCTGGAGCATTCCGACGGTACTCTGGACATTATGGACGAGAGCTATGGCTTTCGGCTGACCATGTTGAGCGGTTTTCTGAATCTGCAGGACCACATATTAGAATTTAAACTGGAGATCTACTATACCGGGGAAATACGGTATTTGCTAAAAGAATAAACACCGCCCAAAAGGCGGTATGCGGAGGAACTTATGTTTTACTATCTCAGCGGCACGGTGGCCCATATTGAGCCCTACCTGGCCGTGATTGATTGCGGCGGGGTAGGGTTTGCCTGCCGTACCACCAGCTACACCTTGTCAGCGCTGAAAAAAGGAGACAAGGGAAAACTTTTTACATACCTGAATGTCCGTGAGGACGCCATGGAGCTCTACGGCTTCGCCACCCAGGAGGAGCTGAACTTGTTTCAGCATCTTATCTCTGTGTCCGGCGTGGGACCCAAGGCGGCGCTGTCTATTCTGTCTGCCAGTACACCGGCCAATTTGGCGCTGTCCATCATTACTGGGGACGAAAAGGCTCTTACCTGCGCCCAAGGAATCGGCAAAAAAATTGCCCAGAGGGTGATTTTGGAATTAAAAGATAAACTGGCCAAAGGACAGACCATCTCTGCCAAGGGAGAGGCCTATGGCGGAACTGGCATCACCGTCATCCCGGAGAATAAGCTGTCAGAGGCGTCCGCCGCTTTGGCGGTACTGGGCTATTCCCAGGGAGAGATCAATCTGGCTTTGAAGGGAATCGATTTGGACAGCCTGGCGCTGGAGGAGATTATCAAGCAGGCCCTGAAAAAGATGATGAAGGGATGAGCGCCGGACTTGAGTTCCGAGGTAGTGAAGGCCCGATATGACGCAAGGCACCTTGTGCCATTTTATGGGCGGACTGATTTCAAAAAAGAGATTGAGGTGAAACGCTATGGCCAAGTATGAAGTAAGGCTTCATGGGGACTTTGACGACACCTTGCGGTATATCCATGAGGGCATTTTGAACGCCAGCATGTCGGCAAGCTTTGAGGATGAGAGTTATTTCCAGTCCGCCGGAGTGCGCTGCTGTGTACGGGTGTACGAGCGGTACAGCTTCGGCGGTGGTAACCGAGTGTCCCTGGCCATGACTTTGGCAGGGGATGGGGATGAGCTGTTCCTGTCCGCCATCACCTCTGGCGGCAGCCAGGCCATGTTTTTTAAGCTCAACACCTGGGGGGAGGAGGCCTTTTTAGATACCCTCCGGGATCTGGCGGAAAAGCTCTAAAATAAAACAGGAAGTGAACCCATGGCAATCGATTTTTCCAACATAGAATTTGACCGTGAGGAGCCGGGTGAACCGCTGGTGACCACCTCTCTCACCAGGGAGGACGAGGGGGAGTATTCTCTTCGGCCCAGAACCCTCCGGGAGTATATCGGCCAGGAGAAGGCAAAGGGAAACCTGGAGGTGTTCATCCAGGCGGCCAAGATGCGCCATGAGCCCCTGGACCATGTGCTCCTCCACGGACCACCCGGATTAGGTAAGACTACCCTTAGCGGCATTATCGCCAACGAGATGGGGGTCAATGTGCGCATTACCTCTGGCCCCGCCATTGAAAAGGCTGGGGACCTGGCTGCCCTGCTCACCAACCTGAATGAGAACGACATACTCTTTGTGGATGAGATCCACCGCCTCAACCGCTCGGTGGAGGAGGTTCTGTACCCGGCCATGGAGGACTACGCCATCGACATCATCATCGGCAAGGGCCCATCGGCCAACTCTATCCGCTTGGACCTGCCCAAGTTTACCCTGATTGGGGCTACTACCAGGGCTGGCCAACTGTCTGCCCCATTGCGGGACCGGTTCGGTGTGACCTTAAGGCTTGAACTCTATACCCCGGCGGAACTGGCGTTGATCGTTACCCGATCCGCCGGCATCTTGGAGGTGCCCATTGAAGCCGACGGGGCCATGGAGATTGCGCGCCGTAGCCGTGGAACCCCCCGCATCGCCAACCGAATGCTACGCCGGGTACGGGACTTCGCCCAGGTGAGGGCTGGCGGTGTCATCACCAAGAAGGTGGCTGATGAAGCCCTCACCGCCCTGGAGATCGACTACCTGGGGCTGGATTCCATCGATCACCGGATGCTTCGCTCTATTATTGAAAACTATCGGGGGGGACCAGTGGGGTTAGATACTCTGGCCGCTACCATCAACGAGGAGGCTGTTACCCTAGAGGACGTTTATGAGCCCTATCTGATGCAGCTTGGCTTCCTCACCCGTACCCCAAGAGGGCGGTGCGTCACGGAAAAAGCCTATCGACATTTAGGACTGCCTGTCGCGGGAGCGGCAGCCGTGGACCAGCTGGATCAACTGACATTCTGACTTGACACATTTTGTATGATAGAGGTGCGAATTTATGGGTAAATTATTTGGGACTGACGGAATCCGCGGCGTAGTCAACGCCGGGCTTGATGCCGATTTGGCGTATAAAGTAGGACTGGCTGCCGCTATTGTGCTGTCCAAGGACAAAAAACCGGGGGAGAAGCCTCTGGTTACCATCGGGAAGGATACCCGGATCTCCGGGGATCTGCTGAAAGGCTCCCTCATCGCTGGGCTGTGCACTGCTGGGGCCGATGTGCTGGACTTGGGCACTCTTCCCACCCCAGGCGTGGCCTGGGTGACTGTGGACGAGGGGGCGGACGCTGGCATCGTTATCTCCGCCAGTCACAATCCATTTGAGCACAACGGCATCAAGATCTTCAACGGCCAGGGCTTCAAGCTGTCCGATGAACTGGAGGAAAAAATCGAGGATATTGTCCTCTTTGGCCACAACAATGTCCCTATGAAAACAGGTGGCGATATTGGCAAGGTGAGCTATGTGGCCCCCAAGGCCAGCGAGGACTACATCGACCACCTGGAGAGCACTATAGACTCCACCCTGGGTGGCCTGCGTATCCTTGTAGACTGTGCCAACGGAGCGGCCTCTACCACTGCCGCGCGGCTGTTTGACCGCTTCTCTAAGCTGCGTACCGACGTCATCAACGCCGACCCGGATGGAATCAATATCAACGAAAAGTGCGGCTCTACCCATATTGATGGATTGGCCGCTATGGTCAAGGCAGGCGGCTACGACATTGGCATCGCCTTTGATGGGGACGCGGACCGCTGTCTGGCGGTCGATGAACTGGGAAATCTCATCGACGGGGATCAGATCATGGCCGCCTGTGGACTGGATATGAAAGCCAAGGGAAAGCTGCCTGGGAATGCCATCGTGGCCACTGTCATGTCCAATCTGGGCCTACATCTTTACAGCAAGGAAAAAGGTATGGACCTGGAATGTACTGCGGTAGGCGATCGGAATGTTCTAGAGCGGATGCTGGAAAAGGGGTACCGTCTAGGCGGCGAGCAGTCTGGCCACATGATTTTCCTGGAGTACGCAACTACTGGCGACGGCCAGTTGACTGCGTTACAGATGTTGGCCCTGCTGAAGGAGAGTGGAAAAAGGGCTTCGGAGCTGTTTGGATGCTGTCCCCGTTTCCCACAGGTGCTTATCAATGTTCCGGTCACGGATAACGATGTAAAAAAGTCGGCGATGGCCAGCCCGTTACTGGCCCAGGCTGTCCAGCAGGAGGAGAGCGCCCTAAACGGCGAGGGCCGGGTGCTGGTCCGCCCGTCAGGAACCGAGGCCCTGATGCGGGTGATGGTGGAGGCCAAGACAGAGGAGATTGCCCAGGCGGCTGCCAAACGGCTGGCAGATCTGATCCCCCAACTATAAAAGATGAATCGGATATGGTCGAGCTTGGAGGTTTTGACAAAATATTTCTGCCAAGGGCTTGACAAATCCGTTGATTTTGTTTATTATGATTAAGAGCCATCCTATTGATATGGAAGTAACGCGATTCCAGAGTTTGTCCGATGAGGAATTATGTCAGCAGATTTCCAATGGCTGCCGTGAGGCGGAGGATGAATTGGTCCTTCGATATGGTCAGCTGGTACGTGCTTGTGCCCGCCCTCTGTTCTTAGCAGGCGGTGATAGCGAGGACCTGATCCAGGAAGGTATGTTGGGCCTACTGACTGCCATCCGTGGCTTTGATCTCCGGCGGGACACAGCTTTTCGCACTTATGCTGAAATCTGTATCCGAAGCCGTCTGATTACTGCTGTCCGCGCCGCCCAAGGCGGCAAGCATTCCCCATTGAATCACAGCATCTCTTTTGAACCCCCTCTTTTTGACGGGACCAACGCGCAACTGTTTTCCATCGTGGAAAGCCCGGAGGACGTCATCATCGGCAGGGAGGAACTGAAAGAGCGGCTAGATGCTCTGAAGGGCCAGTTGTCTGAGCTTGAAGCCAATATTTTGCCGCTCTATTTAAACGGCCTCTCCTGTGGAGAGATTGCAAAGCAGGTAGACCGCTCCCAAAAGTCGGTAGACAACGCCATCCAACGCATTCGCCGCAAAATGGCGCGGTGATTTTATCCCCGGCGTATCCAGCGTGAGCTGATCGCATATTACAATCGCCCAAGCGAATTGATTTGGGCAACGAGTCAAAGAGAGGGAAAGTCCATGTACGAAGACAAGATCCTGGTATGTAAAGAGTGTGGCAACGAGTTCACCTTCACCGCTGGTGAGCAGGAGTTCTACGCCGAGCGCGGCTTCCAGAACGAGCCCCAGCGCTGCAAGGCCTGCCGTGATGCCCGCAAGAACGCTGCTCGCGGCCCCCGTGAGTATTTTACCGCGGTGTGCGCTGCCTGTGGTGGTGAGGCTAAGGTTCCTTTCGAGCCCAAGTCTGACCGTCCCGTTTACTGCAGCGACTGCTTCGCCAAGATGCGTGAGCAGCAGGGCTGATATCTGCCAAGAAAAAAGGGCGCCCAATCGGGCGTCCTTTTTCTTGCCCCATCAAAAACGCTCGGATCGCCACATCGGCGTCCGAGCGTTTTTGATGGACTTATTTGACTAGCATACTCATATCGTACAGGCCCGGAGCATCCACTGTGGCCATGAATTTTGCGGCTTCAAGAGCCCCTTTGGCAAAAATCTCACGGGAATGGGCGATATGACGGATCTCCATTACTTCATCGTGGCCGGCAAAAATGATCTCATGCTCTCCTACAATGGTGCCTCCACGTACAGCAGAGATGCCAATCTCCTTTTTATCCCGTGGTTGACGGACGGAGTGTCGGTCAAAGACGTATTCGGTTTCATGCCCACAGGCGGAGGCGGCAGCGTCCGCAATCATAAGGGCAGTTCCCGAAGGGGCATCTACCTTGCGGCGGTGGTGCCGCTCGATGATCTCGATATCATAGCTGTCTCCCAATACTGTGGAAGCCTTCTTGACCAACTCAAGCAGTACATTGATGCCAAGGGACATATTAGCCGAGCGGAAGATTGGAACTTCTAGAGCGGCCGCACCAATTTGAGCGACTTGCTCAGGAGTATATCCGGTGGTGGCCAAAATCATGGGAATTCGGGTATCCCTGGCAAAGGACAACAGACCATCCAGCGCGGCCGGAGAGGAAAAATCAATGACAGCATCCGCTTCTCCATGAAATTGGGCAGGGGAGGAGTACACCGGAAATTCTCGGTCACTGGCGCCTAGTACATCAAAGCCAGCGACGACCTGCACCTGGGGATCTGCCTCACAGAGAGAGGTCACCACCCGGCCCATATGACCATTACAGCCGGAAATGATTATCTTTAGCACGTGTGGACGCTCCTTACTTCAGCAGGCCCATCCGCTCCATCGAGGTGCGGAGTACGGCCAGATTCTTGTCAGAGATATCGCACAGAGGCAGCCGAAGTGAACCAGCCTCCATCCCCATTAGATTCATAGCCGCCTTGACGGGGATGGGATTGACCTCACAGAACAGGGCGTCGATTAGATCCATATATTCGATCTGGAGTTTAGCCGCGGATTCGAAGTCATTGTCCAGGCACCAGTGGCTCATCTGTACCATGACCTCAGGGATGATGTTAGAGGCCACAGAGATGACGCCTTTGGCTCCCAGCGCCATCATAGGGACCACTTGGTCATCATTGCCGGACCAGATATAGAAGTCGTCAGGGCACAGATACCGGGTATGGGCCAGGAGGGAGAAATTGCCACTGGCCTCCTTGACGCCGTTGATCTTGGGATTTTCGGACAGCACCTTATAGGTGTCGGCAGTAAAGGATACGCCGGTGCGGCTGGGAACATTATACAGGATGATGGGAAGGTCAGTCCGGTCGGAAATATACTCATAGTGCTTGATCAGACCGGTCTGGCTTGCCTTGTTATAATAGGGGGTGACGTGGAGCAGGGCATCTGCACCGGAATCCTGTGCGTGCTGGGACAGGTAGACGGCGGCAGAGGTGTCGTTGCTGCCGGAACCAGCGATGACCTTGACACGGTGATCTACCCGCTTGACACAAAATTCCACGGCAGCAATGTGCTCACGAATAGACATGGTAGCGGACTCACCAGTGGTGCCGCAGACACACACCGCATCCACGCCGGCGGCGATCTGGTCGTCGATCAGCTTTCCGAAGGCGTCGTAGTTGATGCTGCCGTTTTGGTCAAAGGGAGTGACCAGCGCAGGACAGGAACCGGTAAAAACAGGACTTCTCATAAACAATACACCCTTTCTTCAAATGCGGGAAGTAAGGAGGGTGACCTCCTGGCTCACCTATGATCGATATAGCCCTCGGCGCACAGCAGCTCGGCCAACAGGACAGCGCCGCCTGCAGCACCCCGCAGGGTATTGTGGGACAGGCCCACGAACTTATAGTCATACTGTGTGTCCTCACGGAGCCGCCCCATGGAAACCGCCATTCCGCCTTCCAGCTCACGGTCCAGCTTGGCCTGGGGACGGTCTGGCTCCTCGAAGTAATGGATAAACTGCTTGGGCGCGGAGGGAAGCTCCAGCTCCTGGGCTCTGCCCTTGAAATTGGCCCAGTCTAACTTGATCTGCTCGATGGAGGGCTTTTCACCGGAAAACTTGATAAATACGGCGGCGGTGTGTCCGTCGGATACTGGGACGCGCAGACACTGGGCGGTGATGGAGGGGCCATCCGCCTTGACAAATTTATCGTTCTCGATGCGTCCCCAGATCTTCAACGGCTCCTGCTCGCTCTTTTCCTCCTCGCCACCGATATAAGGGATCAGGTTATCGACCATTTCGGGCCAACGTTCAAAGGTCTTGCCGGCGCCAGAGATGGCCTGATAGGTACAGACCAGGACCTTTTCCACACCGTACTTCAGCAGGGGGGTGATGGCGGGAGCATAAGACTGGATAGAGCAGTTGGACTTGACGGCGATAAAGCCGCGTTTGGTACCTAGGCGGCGGCGTTGTGCGGGGATGATCTCAATATGCTGAGGATTCATCTCGGGGACCACCATTGGCACGTCATCGGTCCAACGGTGGGCGGAGTTGTTGGAGACCACGGGACACTCGGCTTTGGCGTACCGCTCCTCCAAAGCGCGGATTTCATCCTTCTTCATATCAACAGCACAGAATACGAAGTCCACCAGACCGGCGATTTTCTCCACGTCGGCCTGAGCATCCATGACAACCAAGCCCTTGGCCTCTTCAGGAATGGGTTTCTCCATGGCCCAACGTCCGGAGACAGCCTGCTCATAGGTCTTTCCAGCAGAACGGGGGCTGGCTGCGATGACTGTAAGCTGGAACCAGGGATGACCCTCCATCAGTGTGATGAAACGCTGACCAACCATACCGGTTCCGCCAATGATACCTACTTTATACTTTTCCATGTAAAGCAACCTCCAAATCTCTCTTATATAAGGGTATGACAAAGTCTGAACATAGATGAGTCGACCAGGGAAAAGAAAAAAATAAATCAGCGGCTTTTCAAGCGGCTGATTTTGTACTATAATGTCGACTAAGAGCAAATTGCTCGACCGGCAAAATATTCACAAAAGCAGACAGCTCTCCATCAGCCTGACCCTGATGACAGTCGGCTGGCTGTTAACCAGACGACCAGAGCAAACTCTCGACCGGAAGAGCAGCTCTTCGGCGGCGTCCCCTTTGAACATGGATCAGCGGGAACCGGCTCCCTGGCCATGTCTACTGATGTAGCCGCACCTCTATCTTGCAGAATTTGACCCTATCCTATCACGTTTGAAGGTCGGTGTCAATAGTACAAAACCGCAGAAGTGGAGAAATGGAGCAGACCATGAGGAGAAATTGGATGCGGCTTGCCGCCGCTGTACTTGCAATAACCCTGGCAGTCCCCACCGGATGGGCCGTAAGAACCAACAGTGACGGTGAGGTTATGATCCGTGTAGGGCTGGCATCCTCGTACCAGTACGTAGAAACGGGAGAGCTGGAGGCCGCTCACCTCCAAAATAATACAGGGTATGGCGCCGGTTTCCGCTTCGGCTACTACGACGGGAATATGGATTTCGTTGAGCTGGGACGGACGGAGAAGGACATTGACCAGGTGGCGGTGCTTAAGACACAAAACCTCTACTATGGACGGGACGCCTCGTTGGGCAAGACTACCTACTCCTCCTCCATTACCAGCAATATCGCGGTGGGCTGCTATCATATTTTGATCGATAGCGGGTATGGAGACTACGAGGACGCACGGCGGGACGCGGAAGACTATGAGGATGGCTTCGTGGCCTGGATAGATGAAGAATACCAGGTTCGGGTGGGAGCCTATCTCTCAAAGGGCGAGGCGCTGGACGCAATCGATACCTTAGGGGAAGGGACCGTTGTAGGGACTACTTCCTACGGAATGAGTATTGTGGAAACAGGGACGGATCATATCCTGTTTCAATTTGACCAGGGAACAGGTGGTATCCTGGCGATCCTGCCAGACGTGACCGGAGCAGAGGATGTCAGGACTTGGTTCTCCAATTATAAATACCGAGGTGGCTTTCTTTATCAGCGCCTCAATGGAGGAAATATCTCGGTAGTCAATGTGGTGGAGCTGGAGGACTATGTAAAGGGTGTGGTCTGTTATGAGATGGGCCGCACCTGGCCCTTGGAGGCCCTGAAGGCCCAAGCCACCTGTGCCAGGACTTATGTTCTGAGGAACATGGGCCGGCACCAGAGCTACGGATTTGACGTATGTGGCAGTACGGAATGTCAGGCATACCATGGTTGCGGAGATGGACGTTCCAACTCCGGACCCAGTGAGGTAAGCGACCAGGCGGTAGAGGAAACAGCGGGCCAGGTGGTTCTCTATAACGGAAAATTGGCAGAGACCGTATATTCCTCCAGCGCGGGCGGAGCCACAGAGGACGCAAAGAATGTCTGGGGGACGGATACAGTCAACACCCATCCCTACCTGAAGGGTGTGATAGATCCTTACGAATCCCTAGTAGACGACTTAAATCCCTATTCTCCCTGGACGGTTACCTATACCTCAGAGGAGCTGACCAGTAAACTTCAGAGCAACGGCTTTGGGGTTGGTACTTCCATCGATTACCTAGAACTGACCTACTCTGAGATGGGAAACGTCATTCGACTTCAGGTACACTGGAAAAATGGGAACAGCAACACGTTCAAGCCAAGTGCATCCTCTGGCGGTATAGATATGGGTATCCGAGGAAATTTTGGTGTTAAGTCGATCCGGTTTACAGTAAATGGAAAGATGGTCAGCCAGCCAGCCGGAAACGGATCTGGAAGCTATGCAGTCAATGGTTCCGGTACACTGAGTGGTACGGACGATGTATATGTGATTTCTGGTACCGGTTCGGTATCTGGAGCTGGAAGCGATCTGTATGTGATCTCCGGTTCTGGAAAGATCAGCTCGCTGTCGGAGGGGAATACCGGTGCCTCCGGGACCAATGTGGGAGGCGGCACAGTGACCGTCTCTGGAGATACTTATGTATTTGACGGAGCGGGCTGGGGGCACCAATTGGGAATGAGCCAATTTGGTGCCAACGCCATGGCCCGCGAAGGGTTTGACTATGACGAGATACTGAAATTTTATTTTCCTGGCGTCCAAGTGGACGCCTATTAAAAGAAGAGAAAGGCGTAAACTGTTTTGAAGACCTCTGATTTCAATTTTGAACTGCCAGAAGAGCTGATCGCCCAGACTCCTCTAGAGCGGCGTGATTCCTCCCGGCTGCTGACACTGGACAAGAACACAGGAGCAGTCGGACATCACCACTTTTATGATCTGCCGGACTTCCTGCGCCCCGGGGATTGCCTAGTCCTCAATGACTCCAGAGTGCTGCCCGCTCGTCTGATCGGGCACCGACCTACGGGAGGGACCTGTGAGGTATTGCTGCTGGTGGACCGGGGCGAGGGGTGCTGGGAATGCTTAGTCCGTCCAGGAAAAAAACTTAGGACAGGCGCCCAGATAATATTTGGACAAGGGCAGCTGACTGCAACGATTGAACGGGAGCTGGAGGACGGCAAGCGGCTGGTCCAGTTCCACTACCAGGGAATTTTTCTTGAAATATTAGAGGAATTGGGGAAAATGCCCCTGCCGCCCTATATCAAGGCCGAGCTGGAGAACCAGGAGCGTTATCAAACGGTCTATTCTAAAGTCGTAGGATCCGCCGCAGCGCCCACCGCCGGACTGCATTTTACTCCGGAACTGCTGGATAATATCCAGGAAATGGGTGTGAAGGTATGCTACGTTACGCTCCATGTCGGCCTTGGTACCTTTCGGCCTGTCAAAGCGGAGAACATCCGCGACCATGAGATGCATTCTGAGTTTTGCATGATATCTCAGGAAACCGCGGACATCATCAATCAAACCAAAAGAAATGGAGGCAGGGTGATTTGTGTGGGTACCACTTCCTGCCGCACCATTGAGAGCTTTGCGGCGGAGGACGGCACCATGACACAGCGGTCTGGATGGACAAATATCTTTATCTATCCTGGGTATCGCTTCAAGGTGTTGGACGCGCTGGTCACAAATTTTCACCTACCTCAGTCCACCCTTATCATGTTGGTATCCGCTCTGGCGGGCCGCGAACATGTACTGAACGCCTATCAAGAGGCGGTGAAAGAGAAATACCGCTTTTTTAGCTTCGGAGACGCCATGTTCATTTCTTAGAAAGCGCGTCATGGCTGATAGACTTGTCCAATATCGGTCAGGCTCTCGTGGTCGGCCTAGAGGGGGCGGTAATATCCGCTACAGAGCAGCTTCGAGCGATGGGATCGGAAGGAGTGTTCCAAAAAAATCAGAAATGTTTTGGATCCCGAAGCGTGACTCCAGCAGTTGGAGGCGCTAACCGGCGCGAAGGACCGGGACCCAAGACAGCCAGCTGCAGCCAGCGCGTAAGGCGGAATGAAGTCGCTGGTATCACACACTTTAAGGAGAAATCTATGTTTCAATTACTAAAAACCGAGGTGAAGGCCCGCCGGGGAGTATTTACCTGCCCCCATGGAACTGTGCAGACTCCTGTTTTTATGAATGTCGGCACCTGCGGAGCGATCAAAGGGGCGGTGTCCGCCCACGACCTGAAAGAAATCGGCTGTCAGATCGAGTTGTCTAATACCTATCATCTCCACCTGCGTCCGGGTGACGATGTAGTCCGACAGATGGGTGGACTCCACAAATTTATGGATTGGGATGGCCCCATGCTCACTGACAGCGGAGGATTCCAGGTGTTCTCTCTGTCCGGACTGCGGAAGATCACAGAGGAAGGCGTTACCTTCGCCTCCCACATTGATGGAAAGCGGATCTTTATGGGACCGGAGGAGTCCATGCGGATCCAATCCAATCTGGGCAGTGATATCGCCATGGCCTTTGATGAGTGTGTGGAAAACCCGGCGCCTTACGACTATGTCAAGGCCTCCTGCGAGCGGACAGCCCGATGGCTGGATCGCTGTGCAGTGGAGCACAGAAAGCTCAATGAGGCACCTGGCTGCGTCAATCCCGGCCAAATGCTATTTGGCATCAACCAGGGTGGGACCTATGCAGACCTGCGGAAATGGCACATGGATGAGATCGCCAAACTGGACTGTGACGGTTACGCCATCGGCGGTCTGGCTGTAGGGGAGCCCACACAGACCATGTATGATATTATCGAAGCGGTGGAGCCCCATATGCCGAAAGAGAAACCTAGGTATCTGATGGGAGTGGGAACCCCCTCCAATATCATTGAGGGAGTAGCCCGCGGCGTGGATTTTTTTGACTGTGTTATGCCGGCACGAAACGCCCGCCATGGAAAGCTGTATACCTGGGAGGGCACCATAAATATCAAAAATGAGAAGTACAAGCTGGATTCCCGTCCCATTGATCCCACCTGTAACTGCCCGGTCTGCCGCTCCTTTTCCCGAGCCTATCTCCGGCACCTGCTGACGGCCGGGGAGATGCTGGCTATGCGTCTGGCAGTGCTCCACAATCTCCATTTCTATAACGAATTGATGCTCCGCATCCGCGAGGCACTGGATCAGGGACGATTTGAGGCATTCCGACAGAAATTTTCTGGAAAGCTGGACAGACCCGCAGCAGACCCAGGAATATAGTCCTCGAATTTGACAAAAGGACTTGCCAACAGGAAAAAAACCCGCTATAATAGCACTAATGCGTCTGACTGGAAACAGCTGACAACAACTTTGGAGGGAACGAATTTTGGAAACCTTAATACTGATGGCCTTAATGTTCGCAATGCTCTACTTCTTTATGATCCGCCCCGAGAACAAGCGGAAGAAGGAGGCTCAGAACCTCCGCAATTCGCTGACTGTCGGCGATGAGATTACTACCATCGGCGGTATCATCGGCACCATCTGTTCTGTGAAGGAGAATACCATCGTGATTGAGACCGGGGCTGATCGCGTCCGCATCGAGTTCACCAAGTGGGCTGTTTCCACTAAGAACTCCTCTGCCGCTGCTGCGGAGCAGAAGTAATCACAGAAAATAGACATACTATATGCCCTTCTCGCATAGGTTTTCGTGAAAACAGAAGACCGCGGGGAGGGCATTGTGTTATGAAAAAGAGGGAAAGACGGCAAGAGGAATCGGGCGAACAGTGGGTCAACAGTATGTGTGAACTGCTCAAGGGTGGGGTGCTCGCCGGTTTTTCGGCCGTGCTAGCACTTCTGCTGTGCGCCTTGCTCATTTCAACAGGAATCCTGCGGGAACAGTGGGCTCAGGGAGCGGTACTAGCGGTCTGTGTCTTAGGCGGGGCTGTTGGCGGGATATACAGCATCAAAAGGATCCGCTCCAAATCTTTGCTAGTGGGGACAGGAGTAGGAGCAATCCTGTTCCTGCTTCTGCTGACGGCAGGCCTTCTGGCCTATGATACCGCATCGTTAGAGCAGGGGGGAGCTGGCATACTCTGCGCCTGCCTGTGTGGGGGAGCGATAGCCGGTATACTGGGAAGAAAGCCCAAGAAAAAGCGGAAAAGATGATTGAAATATCCGGTTCGCTATGCTACAATACCACTTGATAGCAGCGATATTGCCCAGCTTCAGTTTTCCGCCAAAGGAACTGCCGGACTTGCGTCCAGAGAAAAACTGTGGTATAATTGTTGCACTAAGCGATTCAGGAGGAGATACCAATGAAGCATATCCAGACCCTCAACGGGGCCACTTTGAAGGCCAGTGCCGCCAAGGGCGGCTGCGGCGAGTGCCAGACTTCTTGCCAGTCTGCCTGCAAGACTTCCTGCACTGTTGCCAATCAGAAGTGCGAGAATAAGTAAGTTCTCAACATACCTGAAAAGGGTGGGCGTCAGCCTGCCCTTTTTCATGTCTATTTCTCCATCCAAATGATATCGATAGGGAAATCGAGGAAGGAAGTTCGATATGGTACATACCTTTACGGCGCTCGGCCAGTATCTGGCCGCTGATGTGAACAGTGGCGCGGTCCATGTGTTGGATAAGTTGAGCTTTGACCTGCTCTCTTTGATTGAAGGGCCAATGGGAGAGAGGCTGCCTCAAAAACTGGCGGAGCAGTTGGACCAATATGATCCACGGGAGCTATCCGAGGCTTGGGAGGAACTGAGAGGTCTTCAGGACCAGGGCCTTCTCTTTTCTGATGACGAATACATCGATCCGGAGGCCGCTATGGCCCTGCCCAAGTCGGCAGTGGTCAAGGCGCTTTGTCTCCATGTATCTCATGACTGTAACCTGCGGTGCAAATATTGTTTTGCCTCGACAGGCGACTTCGGCACTGGCCATCGGATGACCATGGACTTTGAAACGGCCAAAAGGGCCATCGACTGGGTCGTGGCAAAATCCGGAAAGCGTAGAAATATCGAGATTGATTTCTTTGGCGGGGAGCCTCTCATGGCGATGGATACGGTGAAGCGCACTGTGGAATACGCCCGTTCCCTGGAAAAAGAGCACAACAAGGTATTTCGCTTTACGATTACGACCAACGGTGTCCTGCTCAATGATGAGACGATAGAATATATCAACCGGGAGATGTCCAATGTTGTCCTGTCTCTGGACGGTCGTCAGCCTGTTAACGACCGGATGCGGCCTACTGTGAACGGGAAGGGGAGCTATGAGGTCATCGTTCCAAAATTCCAAAAATTGGTGGCCGGCCGTGGAACCAAGGATTACTATGTTCGTGGGACCTTTACACGGGATAACTTGGACTTTTCTCAGGATGTTCTCCACATGGGGGATCTGGGTTTCCGCCATGTATCGGTAGAGCCCGCCAGCGGACCGCTGGATGATCCTTTCGCCATTAAAGAGGAGGACTTGGAAAAGGTAGAAGCGGAATATGAGAAATTGGCCGGCCAGCTGATGGAGCGGCCAGACATCAACTTTTTCCACTTCAATGTAGATCTGGCCCAGGGGCCCTGCGTGATTAAGCGTCTGCGCGGCTGTGGTGCTGGCTGTGAGTATGTGGCCATTACGCCTGATGGAGATATCTATCCCTGCCACCAGTTCGTAGGGAAGGAGGAGTACCGTATGGGCAACGTGTTCGATGGCTCCTTTGATATGGATATCTCCGGAACCTTTGCACAGCAGAACATCTATACCCGCCCGGCCTGCCGGGAGTGCTGGGCCCGTTTCTATTGCAGCGGCGGCTGTTCCGCATCTAACCTGCTTGTCAATGGCGACATAACAAAATCGAATGATGTAGCCTGCCAGATGGAACGCAAGCGGCTGGAATGTGCCATCGCTCTGAACGCCATTGAAGCCGGTATGGGAAGCAAAAGAAATACGAATTGTAATAATACAGATTGTATTGAGTGCAGTCTAGTGGAATCTAAATGAATTTCAACATATAGTGTCGGCGGCGTGTTTTATGTACTGCATTTTGTGAAGTGAGGCGCCACTTTAGCGCCTCGCTTCATTTTTTGGTTCCTAAATTTACATAACGCAATTTACATAAAATTGGAGCAGAAAAAATATTTCTTGAAAATATGACCGAAAACACTTGCGCGAAGCGGAAGAAGAGGCTATATTAAGAATATAGAAAATGGTGGGCCTTATTTTGAGCTTTCCATGTCTATTTTTTTCCCCTTTCTCATAAGGTTATCTTGAGGTGACAGCGATGGGAAAGAGGGAACGAAAAAAATGGGACTTGCCGTCGGAACAATGGGTCCCCTTGGCTATTTTATCAGGTTTCTTTTTATTGGGGGGACTTTGCGGTTCCATCTTTGCCAGTCTGGCAGACGGGCAGGGTGGACAGGAGCTGTGTGACTATCTGCGGGATTACCTGGGGCTGGTCAGAGATGGTGCCCTCTTTCATAACTTTTGGTCCGGCTTGTGGGAGGAGCTTCGGTACCTGCTTGCTGTTTTTTTGCTCGGCCTTACTGGGATCGGTGTGGTGGGTCTGCCGTTACTTTTTGGGGTGCGGGGTTTTTTCTTCGCTTTTTCTGTGGCCTGCTTCTGCCGTGTATTCGGATCTTCTGGCTTGCTGCCCGCCCTGTTTTTGTTTGGCTTGCCAGCGCTGTTGTGGGGACCGGCTCTTTTTCTCTCTGGCGTCCAAGGGCTGAATGGTTCGCGCAAGCTGCTTTTGCGTGGCCTTGGTGATGGGCGCAACGCACTACCCTTCGCGCCAGTCTATTGGGGAAAGCTGACAGTCAGCTTCATCCTGATCCTTTTGTGTGGCCTAGTAGAATACCATGTGATCCCAGTTCTTCTTCGGGCAGCTGCCCGTGTTGTGTTGTAAAATCATTGTAGGGGAGCATAGGAACGTGTCTGAGCTTTTGACAGTGTATGAGGACTATTTGAAAACTGAAAAACACGCCTCGGCAAACACGGTCAGTTCCTATGTCCGTGACGTTCATCAATTCGCTCAGTCTATGGAGGATAGCGGTGTGTCCTTGACTGAGGTGTTACCCAAAGATGTAGAGGGGTTCACCAAATCCTTGGTACGAAAGGGGAAGTCTCCCGCCACGGTAACCCGCTCTGTGGCGTCTATCAAATCTTTTTATAACTGTCTAATCGCCCTTGGGAAAGTGGACCGTAATCCGGCCAAGGGGGTGGCCCCGGCCAAGGTGGAGCGTAAACTGCCCCAGGTTCTGACTGGAAAGGAAGTCGAGCTGTTTTTAGAGCAGCCCGATTGTACAGATTTGAAGGGTTACCGGGACCGAGCTATGCTGGAGCTGTTGTATGCCACCGGCATCCGGGTCAGTGAGCTGATCGACCTGGATTTGGATGATCTCAATCTTCCGGGCGGGGTACTTAAATGCTACAGTAAGGGGAAGGAGCGAATCATTCCTCTGTACCAGACCGCCATTCGTGCACTGAGCGAATATGTACATAATGTCCGTCCCCAGTTGGTGGAGGATGTGGAAGAGACCGCCCTTTTTGTCAATATGAACGGGGAACGGATGAGCCGTCAGGGTTTCTGGAAACTCATCAAATATTACCAGGAGAAGGCTGGAATCCAAAAGGACATCACTCCACATACCCTGCGGCACTCTTTTGCGGCACACCTGCTAGAGAACGGCGCTGATTTGCGCTCCATCCAGGAGATGCTGGGCCACGCCGACATCTCATCCACTCAGATATATTCCAAACTGCTGAACCAAAAGCTCAAAGATGTCTATCTCAAAGCCCACCCTAGAGCGTGAAAGCCAGGAACTGTTTAGTTCCTGGCTTTTTTCTTCCTTTCCCCTTTGGGCTAGTTAATCTTGGCTATGCTCTTGTCCAATTTGGGTCTCAAGTCCTACATGGCCAATACCGACACAAACCATGAGCAAAACCTCCAGATGTGAGACTTGATGCTGTATCTACAAAACGCCTTGTAACCTTGTTTTATATCAAGCGTCTGGCGGAATCTAACTGATTGGTAAAAACTGTAAGGGAGTGTGGTTGGAGCCTTTCTAGAACCGTCTTGTGGCCGGGTAATCGCACGTCAAGCTGGCCCTTGGAGATGGACTATATATAACAAGGATAATAAATGAAATGAGCGTGCTCCGACTTTTATCGAAATTCGGAGCAAACAATATGGAGTTTGCTCCGAAGTGGGAAGATTCACATATTTTTAAAGAATGTCTGGACTTCTCCCAAGTCGGAAAAAACTGCGTGGCACAGTTTGCGGATCTCCTCATTAGGCTGAAACAGATCCGGGACCATTAGAGGAGTAGTTCCGGCGGCATGGGCGGCTCGGATACCATGAAAAGAATCTTCAATGACATAGGCGTCCGCCGGAGTGCATCTCAGTGCTTCGCAGGCTTTGAGAAAGATATCTGGGTAAGGTTTGCTTCGCTGGACCATATCGCCATCAATGATTTGGTCAAAATACTGGATAAAGCCTACCGTGGTCAGGTTCTGGTGAACGATATGGGAGACTGTGCTGGATGCAACGGCCAGCAAATACCCCTTGCCCTTTAGAAAAGGAAGGATCTGGTCGGCATAAGGTTTAGGAGGTGGGCCTTCCGTTTGCAGAATATGTCGGAAACGATGGGCAACCTCCTTGCGGATATCGTGAATTGGTAAACGATCTCCGTAATGCTCCTCGAAAATTCGCTCCGTCTCTACGGCGTTAATACCGACGCAAAGATGGCAGACCTCCGTTACATGAGGGATAGAATATTCCTCTGCGATCTGCTCCCATATGCGGATGGTAAGGGCCTCCGTATCGAACAGGACGCCATCCATATCAAAAATGACATACTTGTTTTGTGTCATAAATATCATCCCCCCAATATATCGCCCATATTGTAACACATTTCAAAAATAGTAACAACTCCTTTTTACTGTTTGGATTGCCTTCTCTAAACTGCTCTGGATATATCCATGGTGGAAAGAGGGCAACGTACTTCGGATAACGGAATGACAAAAACGACAAAATATAGTGGCCTATTTTATTTAATACATCAAAAGAATAGTTTTTTTATGTTGAAAATTTCCAAAATAAAACTCTATTAACTGGCGATTCCAACAAAGAAAAAACAAAAGTTCGTGGATACTTGCCCTGGATATGTCCAGCATCCTACAATAAAACCATCAGCACAATATAAGTAGCAGTCATATCTGAAGAATAAAAAATCTTACAAGTAAAGGAGCGAACTTAATATGAAACTGATTATTACCAACAGCTATGAGGAGTCCTGCAAATATGTAGCACAGGAAATGGTCTCTCTGGTCAATGCTAACCCCGTTGCCAAGTTGGGACTGGCCACTGGCGGCACCGCTGAGCAGGTATATCCCCACTTGGTCAAAGCCTATCAGGACGGCAAGGTAGACTTCTCCAATGTGACCACTGTAAACCTGGACGAGTATCTGGGGATGAGCCCTGACAATCCAGTCAGCTACCGCAAGTGCATGGACAACTGGTTCTTTGACCATGTGAACATTAAGAAGGAGAACACCTATGTGGCTAGTGGCTTGAATGACCCCCAGGCCGAGATTAAGACCTTCAACCAAAAGCTGTATGGCGACAAACTGCTGGACTTCCAGTTACTGGGCGTTGGCGTCAGCGGACATATAGGCTTCAATGAGCCCAGCGCTGTCCTCACTGCCGGCGTCCACATTGAGGAACTGGACGAGAGCACCATTCAGGCCAATTCCCGCTACTTCGACTCCCCCGCCGATGTGCCAACTAAGTCCATCACTATGGGCGTGGGCGATATTATGAAGGCCAGTAAGATTATCCTGATTGCCACTGGAGATAGTAAGCAACCCGTCATCTCTAAGCTCTTTGCCGATGACAGTGTCTCCTCTGACCTGCCCGTCTCCGTTTTGAAGCTACACAGGGACGCTACCATTGTCATCGACCGGGCGCTGGCCGACAAGTGTGGCATCAAGGGTTGATCTACCCGCTTATTTGAGTCAGAAGGAGTCAGGTGTATTATGGAAAAATATTATGCGGGCTGTGGGGGCCTATCTCAAGCGCGCCTTGCGGAATTGGAGCGGCGTCAAACCGTGGCATCTGCCTGTGAGCTGCCCCTCCTGCCCATCCGCCCGTTGGTCAAGGCCAAGGATCAGGTGTTCCACATCAAGTATCAGCCCATTTCAGACTTTTTGAAAGAGCAGAAGATTAACAACTATTTGCTGGTTACCGCCCCCGGTGCCTATCTGGCTACGCTAGACCAGCTGGAAGGCACCAACTATACCTGCATCTACGTAACCGACACCAAGGAGGACACTCTGTGCGCTATCCAGACGCTATATGACGGCACGGTAGCCCATCAGCAGAAGGACGCTTCTCTGCCTAAACATTTGGTACAGCAGACGGCGAGCCTAGCTGACAGGACCTTTGAAGCAGTGGTCGCCCTGGGCGGCGGCGTAGCCAGTGATGCGGGAAAGTATTTTGCCGAGAACATTATTCACGCCCCCCTGTACAGCGTGCCTACAGCTCTTTCCGTTAACGCCTCCTTTTGCTACAAGGCGGCCATCCGGATGAAGGACCCCTACAAGTCAGGGGCGTACAACGTGGTATATAAGTTCTACGGTCTGCCCCAGGCTATTTGTATTGACCTGGATGTTATTACCGGATCTAAGCTGCTCCAGCGGGCTCAGGCGGGTGGTGAGGATTCCGCAACCGCAGGCCGACAGTGGAACATGCTTCGGGAGCTGAATATTGCCGGTGCCGGAGATTTGCTATCTATCCTGACTGCCACCTTTGACTGGCGGATCAACAGCCTGGTAGCCCGGGGAATGTCTGTTCCCGACCCCATTGATCACCGGGAAACCACCATACTGGAGAAACCCTTCTCCCAGGACGTGTGTGAGGGTGCCAAGGAGTTGCTCTCCCTGTTGGCTGAGCACGCTGACGATATCCGTAATGGACGGAAAGCAGGCGCCATGTTCCTGGCCCGGGCCTATCACTGGATTGCCGAGCAGAGCTGGATCATGCAGCACACCATGTGGGAAAGTGCCAGTGAGCATGGTATGTTCGACCATTTCGAGAATGTGGCAGGTACTGAACTCACTCATGGACAGGTGGTTGCCCTTTCTGTGTACTTTATGTCTCTGCTCCAGGAGAACGAGCATGAGCGGGCGCTGTCCATGATTCAACGGCTGGGGCTGGACATCTCCCTGGCCGACCTGGCTATCAACCCCCGGACCAACTACAAAATCGCGCCCATCACCTTGTATGACTGTTTGGCCGACCTAAAGGCATATATCGACGAGATTGCCTATCGGTACACCATCATCAGCGCCAAGCCTATTACTAAGGATTGGGTCCTGACCGCACTGGACAAGTACTATACGGACATCTATGGTACATTGGAGGAGCAGTGTCAGATCCCGGCCTCAGGGGCCGATGCACAGGTCTGCGCTGGTGAGAAGGCCCGGCTGGATAAAATTATCCAGCGGGTGCGAGCTGGCAGGGCCGATCACCAAGCTGCTATGGAGCAGGCCGCTAAGGCGGAGCAGGCCGCCCGGACTGTCCGGAAAGCAGAGTTGGATTTGCCGGAGTTGACTACCCAGCGGTATATGGCTCTGTGCCAGGAGATTTGCCAGGCCAAGGCGGACGCCTACGCCGACTATCTGCGTAACAGACACCAGGTGGAGTTGGCCGCCCAATATGATTCCTGCCAGTGAAAACAAAAATATAGGATGTAAAAGGAGGAAACAACATGGATTTCATCGTAAGTATCGCCCAGGGTATAACAGGCTTTTTTTCAGCCGCTGGTGAATCTTTTATGGGGACTGCTGCCAGTATCGTCCCTTTAGCCCTGATCGCCCTGACAGTGCTGAATGCCATCGTGGCCCTCATTGGTGAGGACCGGTTCGACTCCGCCTCCCGTAAGCTGACCAAAAATTTCTTCGCCCGCTATACCCTCTTACCCTACTTAGCAAACTTTATGGTGGGTAGCCCTGCATCCTTTACCTTCGGCAAATATCTGCCCGAGAAATACAAGCCCGGCTATCAGGAGGTCTGTACCCGCACCAACATGGCACCCATGATGTGCCTGTTCCCCCACGTTAATCCCGGTGAGCTGTTCGTCTGGCTGGGCATCTTTAACGGCGTGGTCACCATCGCTGGCGAGCGGGCTGGCGCCACCCTTGCTGTAGCTACCTTCGCCCTAGCCTTCTGCACCTCCAGTTTCATCGGACTTGTGGTAGAGAAAATGACTATGTTCCTTGCCAAGCGCCAGGGCGTGGATTTCAATCAAATTGAAAAGAACAAAGCCGAAAAGGTTTATACAGAAGATATGACCTGATTTGACGCTGACTGTAAGTGAAAGGAGAAAGACTCTTATGAGCATCGCTATTGTATCCAAGGGCAGCGGCGGTTTTGGCACCCCGCTGGAAATCTCCGTCGAAGGGGAGCGCAACAAGATTGTCTCTATGACCGGGACGGGCATCCATCCCGTGGCTAAGAAGATCGCCGAGATCACCGGCGGTGAGGCGGTGGACGGTTTCCGCAAGGTCATCCCCGATAAGGAAATCGCCTGCGTCATCGTCAACTGCGGAGGTACTCTCCGCCTTGGTATGTTTCCCAAGAAAGGGCTGAAGACAATCAACGTCAACCCTGCTGGTCCCAGTGGTCCTTTTGCCGCCTTTGTCAAGGCCGGTATCTATGTCTCTGGCGTGATGCCGAGAAATATTGAATCGAAAGAGGGGTAATATTTATGAACGCGATTGGAAATCTGGCGATTACGATTTCTTCTGCCATCGGCAAATTCGTCATGATCATCTTTGAGTCTGCCAAGCGCTCATTCAAAATCGTTTTGTCCACCATCATTCCCTTTATGATCCTCATTGCCACCGTGTCTACCCTCATCTTGACCACCGGTCTGGGCAATATCATCGCCAACGGCCTGAGCGGTCTTGCCAGTTCCAGCATCGGTCTGCTCATTATGTCGCTGATTATCACGTTCCCCCTGATTTCCCCCATAATCGGTCCAGGTGCCGTCATCGCCTCCATCATTGGCACCCTCATCGGCGGCCTGATTGCCACCGGCGATATCCCACTGGCCATGGCACTGCCTGCTGTGTTCGCCATTCACCAGCCTTGTGGTTCCGACTTTATCCCTGTGGGAATGTCCCTTACTGAAGCCGAACCAGAAACCGTTGAGATTGCCGTACCTGCTTGCCTTTACAGCAAATTCATTATCGCCCCTGTGGAGGTCGGTCTGGCAATCGTCATCGGTATGTTCCTGTTCTGATTGCGGAGGAGCTTCCATGGAAAATATTTGTGAGACTAGGATTACCGGCATGGGCCAGGGTGCGCTTGATTTTGTGGAGGACCATATCCTAATCCTCTTCGGCAATCAGGCCGGCAACGGTCTGGAGGAGTACAGTGTCCAGATTACCATGCCCCAGGTGAACCGGGACGTTGCCCCCGGAGATATCCTGGACTTCGGCGGACATACCTACCAGGTAACCGCCATCGGACATAAGGCTATGGAAACCTTTAGGCTTCTGGGACACTGCACCCTGCACTTTGATGGAAAGAAGGCCCCGGTTCTTCCTGGCGTGATTCATGTGGAGGAGAAACCCCTGCCCGAGGTCCGGGTAGGAGACACCATCCGGTTCTACTGCTGAATAGGGAGAGATACGTATGAGAAAAGAGCTGGCTTTTCTTGCCATTGCCCTAATTCTGATGATATTTTTAGCGCGGATGCTGGCCGTGCCTCAGCAGATCCGTCTAAACAAGGAGCTAGTCCAGTTGAAAGTGCGGGGGCCGGCGAGCAGTGTCGCCATCGCCAAGTCTCTGGCGGGGGTGCGGGTGGCCGTGCTCATCGCTAAAAAGGATGGCACCATCCTAGAGGCCTACCGGGTAAAAGGGTGGTCTATTGCCTCCGGCTACGCACTGGACGCCGGGTTTCAATATCGGGACTGCTATGAGGCAAAGCGGGTACTGGAAAGTAAGGGAAAGCTGACCACACAGGAGCGTGCGTATCTCTCCGCTGCAGATTATCTGGTTAAAGGCCTGGATAACGATTAAAAAGGCCTATCATAGAGAACCATCTCCCTGTGATAGGCCAACTTAATTCTATCCACGGCGTACTGAAGTAACAGAAAATTTATTGTATCGTGAGACTACAAAGCTATTAGTATATTCAAAGGTGTGCCCATCCTGGAGCCGGGAGGAGCGCTCTAACTGCAACAACGGTTCATTATTAGGAACCTCGAGGAGTTCGGCGATTTCCGCCTCAGGCAGGACCGCCTCAATGGTAACACTGCTTGAACCAATAGACAGGCCCTTAATCTGCTCGATATACCGGTAGATCGACCGGGTCACGTCGGTCTTCGTGATGTTGGAGACAGCAAAATCAGTGAAGTAAGAGTATTCCAGTATCACGGGTATCCCGGCGTGCTTCCGCAGCCGAAGGAAGAAGTGGATGATCGTTCCCATAGGGCAGTCCAGCTTTGTCGCCATATACTCGTTGGCGGGGACAATCGCCTGGTCTAACAGCTCCGTGTCGGGCTGAACGCCTAGTTCTCTGGCCGCCTCGTTGAAGCTGGAAATACGGTTGAGGTTGGTACTGCGGAAATTGTTTGCGATAAAGGTCCCCTGCCGCTTTACTCGATAGAGGTAGCCGTCCAGTAACAGGTCGTCGATGGCGTGCTGGATGGTGGGCCGTGAAAAGTTGAGGTGGGACATCAGCTCCCGCTCAGACGGCAATTTTGTTCCGATTGGTGAAGAGAGGATAATATTCATGATGTACTCTCTCGCCTGAAAATTTTTCTTTGTTGTTTTGTCCATAATGGCCTCCGTGTATTTAAATATAGAAGAAATATATAATTAGTTTAACATACAAATCATCAAAAAGCAAAAGAGGTGCGGATCCATGAATTTGATTACCATTGAGAACGGGGCCTTGATTGCTCAGATTGCCCAACATGGGGCCGAACTAAAGCGGCTGTACAGCAAAAAGACCAGTCGGGAGTATTTGTGGAACGGGAATAGGAGCTGGAAGCGTAGCTCACCGGTTCTTTTCCCAAACATTGGCGGTTTGGCCGGTGAGGTCTATGTACATGGAGGGGTAAAGTACCCAGCCCCCGCCCACGGCTTTGCCCGGGACATGGACTTTGAGTTGCTGGACAGGAAAGATGAGTCCGCCGCCTTTGCCCTGCGAGACAGTGAGGAGAGCTGGAGATATTTCCCCTTCCACTTTGTCTTAGAGATCAGCTATCAACTGGAAAAAAATGGAATTCATGTCACTTGGAACATAAAAAATCTGGATAATAAAACCATGTATTTTTCCATCGGTGCCCATCCGGGTTTCCGGTTGCTACCCGGTACCAGCTTGAGCGACTACCAGTTAGTATTTGACAAACCTATTTTGGTGGAAACACGCCGGGTAAAGGGACGTTACCTTACGGAGGAGAAGGAACTTGTAGCCCCGAAAGGTACAGTGCTTCCCCTCTCGCCCAAATTGATGGAGCGGGATGCACTCATCCTGGAAGACACGGGCCTTACTCGTGTCGCACTACAGTGTGAGAAGAAGAACTATGCCCTGTGGGTCGATTTCCCGGATTTCCCGGTAGTGGCCGTCTGGACCGACCCCCATACCGTGGAACAGGCTGAATTCCTCTGCCTGGAGCCCTGGTGCGGCATCAACGCGTTGTGTGGGGAGAAACCGGGAGAGATCGACCAAAAGGCGCGGGTGACTGCCTTAGACACCGGCGGGCTGTTCCAGCGCAGTTATCGAATCGGCGTATCCGAGTAACGCAGAATTCATAGACCATTGGAGTGATCAAGATGAGATATCCCGGTATAGCAACATCGAGAGGATTGGTGGAGGGAACGGCCTTCCTTTATGCGCCCTATGTGCCAAATGTGGTCCAGGTTCCAAAGGGAGAGCCGCAAGATGAGATGGAGCGATATCAGGCGGCCCACCGTGCGGCTCGTACAGAGCTGGAACAGCTCTGTACGAGCATGACTGCCCGAGATCCGGAGCGGGCAAAGATATTCGAAGCTCACATGGGCATTCTGGATGACATCGTGATGACGGAGGAGATTGAAATGCTGATCCGCTCTGAGGACTGTGGAGCCTCCTGGGCGGTGGACCAAGTGTATTCCCAGTATGCTGAGGTCCTGCGCATGTCACCCAACTCCATCATTTCCGAACGGGCTGCGGACATGGCGGACGTGCGCCTGCGGTTGTTGCGCTGTCTGGAGGGCCGGACGGATAAAGGTCTGGCTGGACTGTTAGAACCCGTGGTACTGTTTGCCCATGATCTGCTTCCATCCGACACTGCCGCACTAGACCCCTCCCAGGTCCTGGCCATCGTTACAGAAGTAGGCGGTATCACCTCCCATAGTTCTATCATTGCTCGCAGTTATGGCATCCCTGCCCTAGCTGGTGTGACTGATATCTGCCAGATTGTGAAAGACGGTCAGCTGGTGCTGGTCGACACGCTGGAGGGAGCACTGATTGTCCAACCCTCTAAGAATGAGCTGTCCAACTTCCGGGCCAAACAGGTTGAGTTCCATGCCGCACGGGAACGGGAGGAAACCTACCGGAAGGTACAGCCGACCCTACTCAATGGTGAGCGGGTTCAGGTGATGGTCAATGTGGGTGCGGTTGATGACAGGGAATTGCAGTGTGCTGCCTTTGTAGATGGTGTTGGCTTGTTCCGAACGGAGTTTCTCTACATGGACCGACAGGAGATTCCAGACGAGGAGGAACAATATCGTTATTATCGCCGAGTCTTTGAGGTGTTCGCCCCCGCACCAGTGACTGTACGTACTCTGGACATCGGTGGCGACAAAGAGGCTCCCTGCCTGGATCTGCCAAAGGAATTGAATCCGTTCTTAGGCAACCGGGCTGTGCGGCTGTGCTTTGACCACCCGGATATGTTCCTGACCCAACTTCGGGCCATCCTGCGGGCCTCGGCCCACGGAAGGTTGAAGTTGATGTTCCCCATGGTAGGAGGCATTGAGGACATCCGCCAGGCGAAGGCTCTGCTTGAACGGGCCAAGGAGCAGCTCCAGTCCAGGGGAGAGCAGTGGGACCAGAAGATGTCGGTAGGTGTGATGATTGAGATACCCTCGCTGGCTCTTCTGGCTGACCAAGTCGCAAAAGAGGTAGACTTTGCCAGCATCGGAACCAATGATCTGACCCAGTATACGCTGGCGGTGGACCGCGTGAACCCCGTGGTCAGTCAGTATTACCGCCCTTTCCATCCAGCGCTGATGCGGCTGCTGAGATTTGCAATCCAGGCCTTCAACGATGCCGGGAAGCAGATTTCCGTATGCGGTGAAATGGGCAGTGACCCACTGGCAGTGACTGCCTTGCTGGGCATGGGGCTCAGGACCCTGTCTGTGGGTGCGTCCTCCGTGGCGATGGTGAAGGAGCTGGTGTGCAACCTAGACCTGTGGCAGGCGGAGCAGTGTGCACGGGATATCTGTGTCTTGACCACAGAGGCAGAAGTAAAAGAACGACTAGAGAGATTGAAAAGCAAGCCTTGAAAGGAGAAAGTATCATGTATGAAAAGGAAACTACCATCCGGAATGAAACCGGGTTACACGCCCGCCCTGCTTCGGAATTTGTTAAGTGTGCCTTACAATATGCTTCCCGCCTGACCATCCAGCGGACAGTAGGCGAGCCGCCCAAGATGAACAACGCCAAGTCCATGGTCACACTTCTGACACAGGGACTTGCCTGTGGCGAGCGTGTACAGATTTGCGGTGATGGTCCGGATGAACAGGAGGCTGTGGATACCCTGGTAGCCCTCATTGATAGCGGATTTGGTGAATAACTCCTCTCGTCCAAAGATAAAAAACTTGAATCCCACTGTCTGAACAATAGGAACTCCCAAGTATAGCCGGGGGGTCCTAGTCTAACTGGTTTATATTATAGTTTGGAGGGAGGATTCTGCTGTGTATAAATCTGAGAGTACGATAGGGTAGTTGACAGACCGCATGGCGTCCTGTGCAGTGCGCACCCTGCTGCGTGAGGTCTCTTTTTTATGGTGGTAATACCTGATTACTAGCTGAAATTGTAATGCGTACCACACATAGATATTTGTAAACTGACACAGTATAACAGAAAAAATCATAGCAGGGAAAGCGAAACTGCTAGACACATCTTTGGAGCCTCCAGCAAAAATTATGACCGACTTTCAATCTGCGAAAAGGGCCAGACGCAGACCTGGGACTGGATATATCAAGTAGTAAATCTACGAATACCGCTGGTGCGGACAGTGTACGATGAGGTGGTCGGATAGCACCACACAAATCCGTACTGTCTTCAGCAAGATTGAAAAAGAATGTTAAGAAAAGTTGACGAAGCTGATTGCAGAGAGGATGCAGATGTTTGGGCGGTTTACAGATAGCATCAGCGGCTTCCGAAGCCATAAATACCCCCTGCTTGGGATGTCCAATACAATAAAAAGGAGCTTTTTCCACTCTATTGACATCAATTTTTTCCTGTGCTATGATAGGCGCGATATGAAAGAAACGGAGGCGGGAAAATGCGCGATCTCTCTTGCTGAATATGGTATGACAACTTTGGGCCACCTCTGTGGCCCTGGTCTGTCGTACCCGGCGTAAGAGGGATTCGTACCTGCTTTCGGTCAAACAGGAGGAATGACATCGGAATTTCCGGCTGTCTTTCTGTCGTTGTCTGCCGCGAGAGGAATACCCTCTTGCGGCTTTTACTTTTGATACGACAGGAGGAATGTCTTATGTCACAGATCATGATACAAGACCTTGGATTTACCTACGAGGGCGACTACACGCCGGTATTTGAAGGGTTGGACCTGCAGCTAGACACCAACTGGAGACTGGGGCTGGTAGGCCGCAACGGCAGGGGCAAGACCACGCTGCTTCGCCTGTTAGAGGGAGAATTGGAGGGCGTGGGCCAGATCATTCTCCCTGGACGATGCCGCCGCTATCCAAAACCGGTGCTCCACATGGACCTTCCTACCCGGCAGGTCTTGTTAGATGGGATGGAGGATGTGGACGAGTGGCGGTTAATCAGGGAGTTTTCACGCCTTGGACTGGGGGAAGATCTACTGGACCGGCCGTTTCACAGTCTAAGCGGGGGAGAACAGACACGAGCCGCTCTGGCCGCCATTTTCCTTGACGAGGACAGCTATCCCATGCTGGACGAGCCCACCAACCATTTAGATGTCCAGGGAAGGGAACTGGTAGCCGCTTATCTGAAAAATACGCGCCGGGGTTTTTTGCTGGTTTCCCACGACCGAGCTTTCCTGGATCACTGTATCGACCATGTGCTGGCGCTGAACCAGACAGGCCCGGAACTGATGCGTGGAGATTTTTCTACCTGGTTTCAGGAAAAAGAGGCCCGGGACAGGGGAGAGCAGGAGCGAAATGAGAAGCTGAAAGGGGATATCCGGCGACTGGAACAGGCAGCCCGCCGGGCATCCGATTGGTCGGAGCGGACGGAACAGAGCAAATTTAACAGTAAGAATTCAGGACTGCGGGTAGACCGTGGATTTATCGGCCATAAATCAGCTAAAATGATGAAGCGGGCCAAAACCCTTGAGGCCAGGCAGCGGAGCGCCATCCAGGAAAAGTCTGCCCTGCTCCGGGATGTAGAGTGTGCGGACAGCTTGAAGCTAACACCGCTGGACTATCACAGTGAGCGAATCCTGGAGCTGCGCAATTTTGCGGTTTGTTATGAGGAAAGTCCTGCTTGCAAGGGAGTTAGCTTTACACTAAAACGTGGGGATCGGATATGTTTGGATGGGGGAAACGGAAGCGGAAAGACGAGTCTGCTCAGGGCTGTCCTGGGGGAGAATCTGTCCCATATTGGAACACTCTGGCGGGCGTCTGGATTGAAGATATCCTATGTCTCCCAAAAAACGGACCATCTGAAGGGCAGCCCCTTAGAATGGGCGGAAAGACAGGGGATAGATCTGACGAGGTTTTTCACTGTCTTACGAAAACTGGATTTCTCCCGTGCTCTGTTTGAACGGGATATGTCCGGATACAGCGAGGGTCAAAAGAAAAAGGTGCTATTGGCGGTCAGCCTGTGTCAAAGCGCCCACCTCTATATCTGGGACGAGCCGCTGAACTATATCGACCTGTTTTCCCGCATTCAAATCGAGGACCTGCTTCTGGACTTTCAGCCTACCTTGCTTTTTGTAGAGCACGACCAGATGTTCCGGCAGAAGATCGCCACCAACACAGTCAGGCTCAGGAGTGATTGTTGAATAGACAGTAAAAATAGAGTAAAGCAGGAGGACGGGCGACTGCTAACGGATATCCTGCGACCTGAGTATTCTATCGGTCAATACAATCGTCTTGATACTCCGAATTGTATTATTTGAATATATTTTTGACAGTATAATAAAATTGTTTGTAAAAAATAATATATTTTTTGAATTGACAGACGGAATGACCAGTGCTACCATAAAAATAACCAATATACATTTTGAGGAAAGGAGCCACGCTTTTATGAAGCAGTTTGCAGCTTACTTCTTTAGCTACTTTTACTTTTTTGGCTTTCGTGCAAAAAAGGTAAAAGTGTTTTTTGCTGCAAACAGACGGCTCCCCTCCGCAATTTAGGCGGAGTGTTGGAACATTGAATGACCTGCGGTGAACAAACGCTTCACCGCAGGTCATTTTTTATGACCCGGTGGAGAGCGCAGAGGAAAGGAAGGAAGCGCATCATGGTTATCATCATTAAGCAGAACGCAAAGGAAGAGCGAATCCGGGATCTGATTCAGTGGATCGAGGCCCAGGACCTCCGAACCCATGTTTCTACCGGGGACTACTCGACAATTATCGGTGTGATTGGAGATACCAGCAAGCTAGACGAGGGCTTGGTCAGTGGGCTGGATATTGTAGAGGGAGTCAAGCGTGTGTCGGAACCCTTCAAAAGCGCCAACCGGAAATTCCATCCCCTGGACTCCATTATCCAAGTAGGCCAGGAGCACGTCAAGGTGGGGCACGGCAACTTTGTTATGATCGCCGGCCCCTGCTCGGTGGAGAGCAAGGAGCAAATCATTTCCGTGGCTAAAAGCGTCAAGGCCGCTGGGGCCACCATGCTCCGGGGTGGAGCCTTCAAACCCCGGACCTCTCCCTATGATTTCCAGGGATTGAAGGCGGATGGCATCGAATTGCTGTTGGAAGCGAAGAGGGAGACTGGATTGCCTATTGTCACCGAGATCATGAACGCCAACCACCTGCCTTTGTTCGAGGACGTGGACGTGATTCAGGTTGGTGCTCGGAATATGCAGAATTTCGAGCTACTCAAGGAACTGGGAAAGACCCAGAAGCCGATCCTCATCAAACGCGGTCTGGCCAATACCATCAAGGAGCTACTGATGAGCGCAGAATATATTATGGCTAGCGGCAACGAAAACATCATTCTTTGTGAGCGGGGGATTCGGACCTTCGAAACAGCGACCCGGAACACACTGGATCTGTCCGCCGTGACCGTGCTCCATGAGCTGACCCACCTGCCTGTCATCGTGGATCCCAGCCACGCAACTGGTGTGGCCCGCTATGTCAAACCCATGGCTATGGCGGCGGCGGCCTGCGGGGCGGATGGCCTGATCATCGAGGTCCACAATGACCCTCCACGCGCTCTATGCGACGGGGCCCAGTCCCTTCGTCCAGAGCAGTTTGAGGATGTGGTCAAGGCCGTCTATGCCATTCGGACGGCGGCCCAGGAGGTCTGACTATGAAAACATTGGCCGTCAATACCTCCCGGCCCTATGAGATCAAGATTGGGCGGGGATCTCTGGACCAGGCTGGTGTACTGTGCCGTCAGGCGATCCCCAACGCCCGGAAGCTGACAATCGTCACCGACAGCAGAGTTCTGCCCCTGTATTTGGCGCGGACGGCAGACAGCCTGGAGCAGATTGGCTTTCAGATTCAATGCCTTACCGTCCCTGCTGGGGAGGCGTCAAAAAGCGCGGAGCAGCTTGTTATCCTTTGGGAAAAGATGATGGCCTTTGGTATGACCCGCACGGATGCTGTGGTAGCTCTTGGGGGCGGCGTAGTGGGGGACTTGGCGGGCTTTGCGGCAGCCACCCTGTTACGCGGGGTAGATTATGTCCAGATCCCTACCACCCTGCTGTCCCAGGTCGATTCCTCCGTAGGCGGAAAAGTGGCCATTGATCTGCGGGCTGGCAAGAATCTAGCAGGAGCCTTCTGGCAGCCCAGCCTGGTAATCATCGATCCCGGTTGCCTGGATACCCTGCCTGACAGGACCTTCTCCGACGGCATGGCCGAGGTCATCAAATACGGCTGTATCTTGGACCGGAAGTTGTTTGAACTCCTGAATCGGTGCGGGAGCCGGGTGAGAGTGATGGAGCGCATTGTAGATGTAGTCTATACCTGCTGCGACTTGAAGCGCCGGGTGGTTGTAGAGGACGAGCGGGACACCGGCTTGCGCCAGCTACTGAACTTTGGACACACTGTCGGCCATGCCTTTGAGCTGGCCGGACATTATGAAACCTGGACTCACGGGCAGGGAGTGGCCGCTGGCATGAACTGGGCCGCCCAACTTGGCGTAGAGCTGGGCGTCACGCCACCGGAAACGGTGGAGTGCATTCAGGAGCTTCTGAAAAAATTTGACTTACCCTTGGACATTCCCTGCCCCTGGGAGACTATGACAGAGGCGGTAGGACTAGATAAGAAGAACGCCGGGGACCACATATCCCTCATCGTCCTGGAAAAGCTGGGGCAGGCGGTACACCGAAAGATGGCTCGGGATGAGCTGCTGGGACTGCTGAAGTGTATGTACGGGAGATGAGCTTATGGATGTGACCATTGTTCCAAACAAACTACAGGGCAGGGTAACGCCGCCACCCAGTAAGAGTCAGACACACCGGGTCATTCTGGCCGCTGCCCTGGCCAGGGGCAGGAGCAGGCTGGAGAATGTGGCCATTTCCCAGGATATCCTCGCTACCCTGAGTTGTATCGGTGCCCTGGGGGCACATTGGGAGCGGAAGGGGGAGCGGACCTTAGAGGTGACCGGTATGGGGGGGATCTTCCAGCCGGGAAAGGAGTTGCCACACTTTGACTGTGGAGAGTCGGGCTCTACCTTGCGCTTTCTCATCCCGATTGCCTTGGCGGTAGCAGGAGGCGGGATATTTACCGGCCGGGGCCGGCTGATGGAGCGGCCCCAGGAGCCTTACATCCACCTGTTCCGTGAAAAGGGGATCTCCTGGAACAGGGAGGGGGATACATTGACAGTCCTTGGACAACTGAAGGCAGGGGACTACGAGCTACCCGGAAATGTGTCCAGCCAATTTTTTACAGGTCTTCTCTATGCTCTACCTCTGGTGTCAGGGATATCACGCATTGTACCTACTACCCACATAGAGGGCCGGGATTACCTCGCCATGACTTTGGATACCCTGGCAGGCGCAGGGGTAACAGTGACCGAGCTTCACAATACTATAAAGTATTTTCACATCACAGGAAAGACTGCTTACAAGGCGATGGATTATACTGTGGAATCCGATTGGTCCCAGGCAGCCTTTTGGTACGCCGCCAATTTTCTGGGTGGACAGATTACGATTCAGGGGTTGAACCCCACCTCCGCCCAGGGAGACAAGGCTGTGGCCTCCTTCTACTGGAAACTGGCGCGGCCAGGTGATGTGGATCTGGACGTGTCCCAGTACCCTGATCTTGTGCCCCCTCTGGCCGCAATGGCCGCGGTACGGAAAGGGACCTGCCGCTTTAATAACGCTGGGCGGCTTAGAATGAAGGAGAGTGACCGCCTCAATTCAGTAACGGCAGCTCTGATTGCTTTAGGAGCGGATATTAGGGAAGGGGAGGACAGCCTTACCATCCGGGGCCGGGACAGCCTGATGGGAGGCGAAATGGTTGACAGCCAAAACGATCACCGCATTGCAATGATGGCCGCTGTGTCCGCCCAGACTTGCCAGAAGCCAGTAACTATCTTAGGTGCGGAGTGCGTAAACAAGTCCTATCCCAATTTCTGGGAGCATTTTCAAGTGTTAGGAGGGAATATACATGGCCTCGTACTTCGGTAAGCATATCCATATCTCTATCTTTGGGCAGTCCCATTCCCAGGTGATCGGCGTGACAGTGGATGGACTGCCAGCCGGCGAGAGCGTGGATCTGGAGGGACTCCAACGCTTTCTCCATCGTCGCGCCCCTGGATGGGACACTACCGCTACCGCTCGAAAGGAGGGAGATATCCCTCGTATTCTGTGTGGTTTGCTGGAGGGAGAGACCTGTGGAGCGCCTCTGACCGCTATCATCGAGAACACCAATATTCGGTCCCAGGATTACAATGACCTATGCGATAAGCCGCGCCCCGCACATGCAGACTTTACTGCCCAGATCAAATATGGTGGCCATCAGGATGTGCGGGGCGGCGGACACTTTTCTGGGCGGCTCACAGCCCCCCTTTGTATCGCCGGCGGCATCTGCGCCCAGCTCCTGTCCCGACGCGGGATTGCCATTGGGGCCCATATTCGTTTTATCGCACAGATAGAAGATAAGCCATTTGACCCACTGGGAGAACAGACAGAAGTGCTGCGGCGGGTTCAGGCGGCCTCATTCCCAGTCCTAGATCCCAATGTGGAGGAGCCGATGCGTGCGGTCATCCTCCAGGCGCAGAGGGAAGGGGACTCGGTAGGGGGTGTTGTAGAGTGCATGGTCACCGGGCTGCCGGCCGGGGTAGGCTCTCCCATGTTTCAGGGCCTGGAGAGCCAACTGGCCGCGGCCCTGTTCGCCATCCCGGCTGTAAAGGGCGTGGAGTTTGGCACCGGCTTTCAGTCCGCCAACCTGCGGGGATCAGAGAACAACGACCCATTTATTTTGGAGGATGGGGCTATCCGGACTGAAACAAATCATGCCGGTGGAATACTGGGTGGGATATCAAATGGGATGCCTATCCTGTTCCGAGTTGCCTTTAAACCTACCCCCTCTATCGCCCAGTCTCAGCGTACGGTCCGCCTTTCTACCCACACAGAGGAGGAGCTTCACATCACCGGCCGCCATGACCCTTGTATCGTACCCCGGGCGGTGCCAGTGGTAGAGGCTGTCGCTGCCGCCGTCGTACTGGACGCCCTGCTGGATCAAAATACCGACCATATCTAGGATAAAAATTTAGGAGGAGATTTCCCATGGAGCACAATCTGAATGACTTAAGGGAGCGAATTGACCACATTGACAGCCAACTGGTAGACCTGCTGAAACAGCGGATGGCTGTCTCCAGAGATGTAGCTCTATACAAAAGGAAAAACGGACTGCCCACCTTAGATGCCGGCAGAGAACGGGTGCTGCTGGCCAAGGTAGGGGCGGAGGCTGGTGAGGAGCTGGCCGATTACACAGAGTCTGTATTTCGTGCCATCCTGGCCGTGGGCCGCTCCTATCAGAACCAGTGTGGCGGGGTGAAGTCCCAGATCTATGAAACCATCCGGACGGCCTTGGCTGAGACCCCGGCGCTCTTTCCCCAGCGGGCCACCGTGGCCTGCCAGGGGATAGAGGGCGCCTACTCCCAGATGGCCTGCGACAGCATCTTTAAATCTCCTACGATTCTCTATTTTGATACCTTCGATCATGTATTCAAAGCGGTGGAGAGCGGCATGTGCCAATATGGAATACTGCCCATCGAAAACAGTACCGCCGGTTCCGTCAACGCGATATATGATCTGATGATCCAGCACAACTTTTCCATTGTCCGCTCTGTCCGCCTGAAGGTCAGCCACAATCTGCTGGCCAAGCACGGGACGAAGCTGGGTGACATTCGAGAGGTGTTCTCCCATGAGCAGGCGATCAGCCAGTGCGCGGACTATCTGGCTGGAATGAAGAACATCAAAGTGACCATGGTAGAAAATACTGCGGTGGCCGCCCGTATGGTGGCACAATCTGACCGTACCGATGTTGCCGCTATCTCCTCTCGCTTCTGTGGCGAGGAGTATGGTCTCAATCTGGTTCAGACCAATGTTCAGGACCAGGATAACAACTATACCCGGTTCATTTGTATCTCAAAAATCCCTGAAATATATCCCGGAGCGGACCGTACCTCGCTGATGATGACCCTGCCCCATAGACCAGGCTCGCTCTACCATGTACTGTCCAAATTTTATGCTCTGGGGATCAACCTTCGCAAGCTGGAGAGCCGCCCGCTTCCGGACCGGGAATTTGAGTTCATGTTCTACTTCGATCTGGAGTGCTCTGTATACGCCCCGGAGATGGAACGTCTGTTCCAAGATCTGGATGAGGAGAGCGAGTACTTCCGCTACCTTGGGACCTATAACGAGGTCATCTGCTGATGGTCCCGCGTCATCTGGAATTTGGACTACTGGGGGAGCATCTTGCTCACAGCTTCTCCCCAGCAATCCATCGGCAGTTGGGGGGCTATGATTACCAACTAGTGGAGCTGTCTCCAGAACAGGTGGGGCCCTTCCTGCGTCAAGGGCAGTTTCGCGGACTCAATGTGACGATTCCCTACAAAAAAACAGCGATGAGATTCTGTGACCAGCTTTCCCCTGCGGCCCAGCGGATCGGCAGTGTCAATACCATTATCAAGAGACCTGATGGGACCCTGTATGGGGATAATACCGATTATGACGGTTTCTTGTATCTGCTTCGTTCAGCCGGGGCCCAGATAAGAGGAAAAAAAGCGCTTATACTTGGAAGTGGAGGAGCCTCGCTCACTGTCCATGCGGTCCTTTCGGATTTAGGCGTTGGGCAGGCCGTAGGGATATCCCGCAAAGGACCGGACAATTACGAAAATCTGGAGCGGCACCAGGATGCGGAACTGATTGTGAACGCTACGCCAGTGGGGATGTATCCCAATGTAGGGGCTTCTCCTGTGGACTTGGCGCAATTTCCACATTGCGGCCAGGTCTTTGACCTCATTTACAACCCAAGCCGGACCCGGTTCCTGTTGGATGGTGCTAGACGAGGAATGCTCTGGGCCAATGGCTTAGGAATGCTGGTAGCCCAGGCCAAAACGGCAGCGGAGCGGTTTTTAGGCCAAACGATTCAGGACAGCAGGGTGGTGGAAATCACCGCCTGTATTGAACGTCAGGCTCTCAATCTTCTTCTGATTGGGATGCCGGGCTGCGGAAAGACTACGATAGGGCAGGTGCTGGCCCGCCGTCTGGGGCGGCCCCTGGAAGATATTGACCAGCATATCGTTGCCAACAGTGGTTGTTCTATTCCGGAGATATTTTCCTGGGAAGGGGAGGAGAGCTTCCGAAGCAGGGAGCATCAGGCCCTCTGTCAGCTGGCCAAGCAGTCAGGTAAAGTCATTGCCTGCGGCGGCGGAATCGTCACCAAACGTGAGAACTGGGACCCTATCCGCCAAAATTCCACAGTTATTTATCTCCGCCGGGACTTGGAACTGCTCCCCACGGATGGACGTCCGGTATCCCAGTTCCATTCTCTGGAGGAGCTCTACCGGCAGCGCGCACCTCTATATAGTCAGTTGGCTGACCTTACGGTTGACAACCAAGGTACAGTAGAGGAAACAGTGGACGAGATCATCAGGAGGCTGGAGCTATGAATCTACTTGTAATCAATGGTCCAAACTTGAATCTGTTAGGTATCCGGGAGCCGAACATTTACGGCGACCAGAGTTTTTCCGCCTTGGAACGATTTATCCAGGCGGCAGCCCAGGAGAGTGGGGCATCTGTGGAGTTGTTCCAATCCAATCATGAGGGAGCGATTGTGGATAAAATTCAATCTGCCTATGGCAGAATGGACGGTATCGTAATCAACCCAGCCGCCTATACCCATACCAGCGTAGCTATTTTGGACGCCCTAAAGGCGGTGGCGCTGCCGGCGGTAGAGGTCCATCTCTCCGATGTGAACAGCCGGGAACCATTTCGGCAAATCTCCTATGCGGGCATGGCTTGCGAGGAGTCCTTTATCGGACTGGGCTTCGAGGGCTACCGGTGCGCCATCCAGTATCTCTGCCAAAAATACGGCCACTGATAACCTGGAAACAAGAGTTTACAGAGTGGAAAGCACGGCAACAGTCTAAATAATACAAACACGTATGATAAAGGAGGGGACATCTGAAATGCTGTTCCCTCCTGGTTTACTTATTTAGCAATCATTATTTTTCTATAAATCCTTCAAGGAATAAATACACATTAACGGTCAATTCATCGAATGACTAAATCCAGCTAACATACTAAGTATAATACTTATAAATAAAACAAAAAATAATGCTTGACTTTCTTCCTTTTTTGTGATTATATTTAAGCTAGATTATCCAAAAGGGAAGGAATAAGGGTTCGGACCATCTTAAGCAGTCGCCTCTTGGTCCAACAATGACCGTCTATTTTGTTGACCTCCTCGGTCCTTTATTTTTTTAAGATAAGAGGTCAACAAAATAAAAATTTTGTTGACCTAAAAGGAGGGGAATATGGATTATCGAACTGAAGCTCCCGCACTAATCAGAGATTTTCTTGTCTATCATGAAACTATCCAAGGACATTCCAGTCGCACAATAGATGAATATTTTCTGGATCTGCGTAGTTTCTTTCGCTATATTAAACAGAAAAAAGATCTTATATCTAAGGATGTTCCGTTTGACAGTATCATGATTGATGATGTCGACCTATCTCTGGTCCACAGCATCACATTAAGCGATGTCTATGATTTTATGAGTTTTCTCTCCCAAGATCGCTCACTTACAGCTACGTCAAGGGCTCGAAAAGTCGCTACAATCCGCTCCTTTTATAAATACTTGACTAATAAGGCCAAGCTGTTAAGAGAAAATCCTGTGCAAGATTTGGACTCACCTAGGCTACGCAAATCACTCCCAAGATATCTGAATCTTGATGAAAGCATAGAACTTCTGGATTCAGTGGCTGGAAAAAACTCTAGTCGTGATTATTGTATTCTTACTTTGTTCCTAAACTGTGGATTGCGTATTTCTGAGTTGGTAGGCTTAAATGTAACAGATGTTCGAGGCGATCAACTGCGTGTTTTGGGAAAAGGAAATAAAGAGCGGATGCTCTATTTGAATGAAGCTTGTCAACAGGCGCTTCAGGATTGGATAACTGAGCGAAGCATGTTGACGTTAGTCGATCAAAAGGCGTTATTTGTCACGTTGCAAAATAGGCGTCGGATATCCAGAGCGGCAGTCCATAAACTGGTCAAAAAGCATCTATTAGCTGCAGGGCTGGACAGTAGCCAGTATTCAGCGCATAAACTGCGCCATACAGCGGCTACCCTTATGCTTCAAAACGGTGTAGATGTACGTACCCTCCAGGAAGTTTTGGGGCACGATAATCTCAATACTACCCAGATTTATACCCATGTAGATAGTGATGATCTTCGTACCGCAGCCAGGGCCAATCCCCTTGGCCGAGTATCTCGAACAAAGACGAAAAATCAAAAGAAAGAGGTTTGATACATGTACGCTGCCTGCTTTATTCTGACCATGCTCCCCCCTATCCTTATTCTGTGTGTGGGAATCATATGGAAAGTATCCCCGCCCAAAATGGACAGCAAGGGGTTGGCCTACCGTACAGCGTTGTCTACACGCAGTGAAGAAACTTGGAGCTTTGCACATCGCCATTGCTCAAAGCTCTGGATTCGTCTTGGCATCGTACTTGGGTTGGTGACCGCTCTGATGATGTGGTTTTTTCGGGACCAGTATCTCAATTTTATTTTGTGGCTTCTGGCCGGTCAGATGGTATTTTTTTGTTTGTCCGCCTTTCTAGTAGATTTGCTGTTAAAAAATGGATTTGATGAACATGGAAACAAACTAATATAAAAAAGACCTCCAAGTTTTTTCTTGGAGGCCTTTTTATTATTTAATGTGATACAGTCGGGCGTTTGGCTTCCAAAATACCTGGGATGATGGAACACAGAGAGCCAACGACAATCAAAAGGATACCAAGCAGCATATTTCCCGGGATATCTTCCCTATGGAGCCACCAAGCCAGTATCGGTGACAGAGCGGGCTTAAAAAAGTATACTAGGGAAACTACACTAGCTGGCTGATATTCCATAGCCAAAAAGTAGGAGCAGAACCCGATACCTGCTACACCGGCAGAAACATAGAGCACATAGGGGAGATTTTCTATGGTATAACCGGCCAGGATAGGAATGTTGGCGAAATTTGGCAGACCAGCCGAGGTGATCGCCGCCGCCACAGCCGGAATGTGAGATAGGACGATAAAAAGAAGTACGATGAGGCTTCCAAATAGGAAACTAAAGCAGGTCACGACCACACCGCCATACTCAGCACACTTCCGCTTTCCCATAACCCCGTACAGAGAAAACAACAGGGTAGATAGCAACGCCAACGATACCCCCAACATATTCAGGTTGCTGTGGAATGGATTGATGATCGCCAGAGTCCCGATGATTTCAAAAATAAGGGCTGCCACATGACGTTTTTTAATGGGCTCATGGAGCAGAAAGAAGGCCAGGAAGGTCACGAATACCGGATTACAACTGAAGAGGACCGCAGTGACCGAGGAACTGGTATACTCGACAGCTAGATGGAGAATTGTCATGCTCAGAGATATCCCAGTGAACCCTAAAAGGGCAAAATAAGCCAGAGTTTTCGTATCAAGCCTCTTTTTCCTCTTTCGAAGTGTATGCAGGGCCAAAGGTAATAGGAAGAGAAAGCCAATAACAAAACGAGCAAAGGTCAACTGGACAGGGTTCAGTTCTCCAGCAATAAATTTCAATACCACCTCAAAGGAGCTGAACATGACTACCGCAATAGCAATATACAGATATCCTGTTTTCACAAATAACGCCTCCCCTCTCGATAGAATAATTATACCATATGCTAAAGAAAATGGAACTGCACAATAGTAAAAAACTAATAATGAAAGAAGGGCCCCCAAATAGTATTGAGGGCCTTTAAATCATCAAAGTATTATTTCAGAAGTGCTGAAAAATCATCCTCTGTCAAGATCTGGATTCCTAGCTCCTGTGCTTTGCGCAGTTTTGATCCGGCGGACTCCCCTGCTACTACATAGGTGGTCTTTTTAGATACAGAACTGGCGGCCTTTCCACCTCTTGCCTCGATCAATTCAGTGGCCTCATCCCGGGTAAAGCGTTCCAGTGCCCCTGTCAAAACAAAAATCATACCAGCGAAGCGCTGGTCATCTCCCCGATCAGTTGCCGTCATATTGACGCCTGCCTCCCGCAGACGAGAGATCAAATGCCGGCTTTGAGGGCTGGACATCCACTCCAACAAGCTGTGTGCTGTAATCTCTCCAATATCATCAATGGCGGTGAGCTCCTCTAACGTAGCCGTTTCCAAAGCATCTAGGGTCTTGAAGTGGGCAGCCAATACTTTTCCGGCCTTCTGGCCCACCTGACGGATACCGAAGGCGTAGATCAGTCGGGACAGGTCCTGGGATTTAGAGTTCTCAATCGCTGAAATAAGATTTTGAGCTGATTTTTTACCCATCCGGTCCAGCTTTGCGATATCTTCCTCACAAAGAAAGTAGAGATCACCTGGGGTCTTGACTAGGCCGGCCCCAACAAGGTTCTCCACCACTGCGATACCCATACCATCGATATCCATGGCATCCCGGCTGGCAAAATGGGCTAGATTGCGAAGCAGCTGCGCTGGACATTCGGATCCAGTACAACGGATATGGGCCCCGTCCTCATCTCGTTCCACCGGAGCCCCGCACACCGGACAGACAGATGGCAAAAAGTAGGGGCGTGTTCCTTCCGGACGCTGCTCCATAACGACAGACAGAACCTCTGGTATGATCTCCCCTGCTTTCCGAACCAGAACTGTGTCGCCAATGCGAATATCCTTTTCCGAAATAAAATCCTGATTATGCAGAGTCGCGCTGGTCACCGTAGTACCGGCGAGCCGGACCGGCTCCAGTACTGCTTTGGGTGTCAGTACCCCAGTTCGCCCTACCTGGACTAAAATATCCGTCACTTTGGAGGGCTTGACTTCAGGCGGGTACTTATAGGCAGCGGCCCAGCGGGGAAATTTTGCGGTGGAACCTAGGCGTTCTCTATCTGACAGGCTATTTACCTTTACGACCGCTCCGTCAATATCGAACTGGAAGGAATCACGGTTCTCTCCGATCTCTGCGATATGGTCCATCACCTGTTCCATCTGTTGACAGCTGTAATGCGGAATCACCTTGAAGTTATTGCGTTTCAAGAATTCCAGTGTCTCCAGATGTGTGGACAGAGCGGCCCCCTCAATCCACTGGATGTTAAATACTAGTATGTCAAGCCTCCGAGATGCGGCAATTTTGGGGTCTAACTGGCGGAGCGAGCCAGCGGCGGCATTTCTTGGATTGGCAAAAAGAGGCTCTCCCCTGCGCTCACGTTCCTCATTGAGCGCATGAAAAACCTGTTTAGGCATGAATACCTCACCGCGGACAATCAGGTGAGCCGGCATATCCGGCAGACGCATAGGGATAGAGCGGATCGTCCTCAAATTTTCTGTGACATCCTCCCCTACCCGGCCATCTCCCCGCGTTGCCCCACGGACAAAGAGACCATTTTCATATTCCAGCGCGACAGAAAGTCCATCCACCTTAGGCTCCACTACATAATGGGCATCCGGGACCACCCCTCGGACCCGGATGTCAAAAGCCTTCAGTTCTTCAAAATCAAAGACATCCTGGAGCGACTCCAGGGGGACCCGGTGCTCTACTTGAGAAAACGCCTCCAGTGCCTTCCCACCCACCCTCTGGGTGGGGGAGTCAGGAGTTATTGCCTCTGGGTGGGCTGCCTCCAGCTCCTCAAGACGGCGCAATTTGTGGTCATATTCATAGTCAGACATGGTTGGCGCATCATACACATAATACTCCAAACCGGCCTGTATCAGCTCATGGCGTAGTACCTCGAGCTCCTTCAATTCATCCATATCCAGGTAACTCCTTTGTGGTGCACTGAAATTTAATGGTCAGCTGTGGCAGCAGGGCATTTATCAGCCAGAAGATCCAGAATCCCACCAGAGTGCCCGCAGTATTGAGGATTACATCATCCACATCGCTACTGCGCCCAATGAAAAACTGGACAAATTCAATAAAAACAGAGGTGCAAAGACCAACCAGAGCGGATTTCCACCACCGCCAGCCCCGCCACAGCAGAGCAGGGAAAAAACCAATAGGGCAGAAGATACCGATATTCGCGACCATTAAAAACATGACCCATGGCCCGCGAAAGGCCCGAATGATCTCTTGAAAGGGGGTAAGCTGTAAAGTATCCCACTGGATCTGCCAATCGACAGGCGGAAATAGAGGCTCCATTCCATGCAGGACCCAGTACCATCGATTCAAGCTCCAGAAATTAGCAGGAAAAAGAGTTACAGAGGCCAATCCAGCGCAAAACATGACAAAAAGGAGCAGAACAGCCTCTCTCCCGCTGCTGCTTGACAGCCCAAGACTGGCCAGTCTTCTTTTGCGGGACGGCAGGAACAGAAGAAATCCGAATACTCCGATTAGCATACAGGGAAGCATCTGCAGACCGTAATCCAAGATATTACCCCAATACCATTGTATTGTTTCCCAAAGACTCATCTGTAAAACTCCGTTTAATGGCCTGATATCCCATCCAAGCTGAGATAGGTGTTGGGTACCTGTCCTACGATCACTGTTTCCGCAACACAAAGCTCTGTATCCAGCGGCACTTCTATGGCACTCCCTGCCAGCAGGACTGTGGCGGGAATGGAGAGATGGAGCCAGATTCGGTGACGAGTCTGGTTGACTCCCGCTTCCGAAAATTCGCTCTCAAACTCCGCTTGGACAGTTCCTACGGACATAGCCCTGACATGAAGCGAGGGTCCAGCCGCCCAGAGTAGCTCAGAATCAAAGAGGCTCCCTATTGGGATCTGAATGGTTGAAACATCGATACCATCTAATTCTTCTAGGATTTGATTAACCAGATATGCCCTGAGCTGGTTCATAGATGCCATATCCGTGGAAAGTGAGGTAATCGCACCGCTTTCCTCACGCTGTATCGTAACTAGATTGCCATATCCCAGTTGGCGTTGTGCCAAATCTTCTACAACAGATCGCTCGATCAGGCCTGTTAATTGATTTTGAATCTGGGTAGTAGCCGCCGCCGCTATAACGGGCTTTATCCTGGACTCCAAGAAACTGATGATTGAGAAAGATAGGAGCAAAGCGACGCCAAGTGTGGCCAGCCAACGCGGGACGTGAACTGGAAATGAATAGGACCGTCCCACTCCCCTGCCGGCCGATCTATAAAATAGGCCGCCGTGTATTTTTCGGTATAATTCACGCCGTAAAGGACCCATGACCATATCCTCACCCCCATAGGGAGAAGATATGTAATTTCCGGCTTGGCCTATTCCCTGGGAACCGGCTGATCTGAGCCAAGGAGCTCTTGGACGGCCAGCAGGATCCCCAGTCTGCCCGACTCGAAGGTCAGGCCGCCCTGGAGATACACCGTATAGGGCGGACGCATGGGGGCATCAGCGGACAGTTCGATGGAGGCTCCCTGAATAAAGGCGCCAGCAGCCATAATGACTTGGCTGTCATAACCGGGCATATCCCAGGGTTCCGGGGTCACATAGGAGTCCACAGGCGCGCCGAACTGGATGCCCTTACAAAATTTTTTGAGGGCTTCCGGTTCCCGCATATGAATCATTTGGATGATATCGTGACGGACGGCACTGGAGTGTGGCTCTGTTTCATAGCCCAGCAGTTCCATTACTTTTGCGCCAAAAACAGCCGTTTTAACAGCCTGAGCCACGGTGTGAGGGGCCAAAAACAGTCCCTGGTAAAGCAGACGGTTCTGGCCCAGAGTACAGCCGCACTCCCCACCGATTCCTGGAACTGTAAGCCGTTGGGCCGCCCCCTCTACCAGATCGCGGCGGCCAGCGATATAGCCTCCAGTGGGTGCCAGTCCGCCGCCGGGATTTTTAATCAGGGAGCCTACTACTAGGTCGGCCCCTACATGGGTCGGCTCCAGAGTTTCTACAAATTCACCATAGCAGTTGTCCACCAAAATGGCGGCATTGGGATTCACCCTTTTGATGATAGCACATATCTCTCCAATCTCCGCCACAGAAAGGGAGGCTCGAGTAGAATACCCTTTTGATCGCTGGATCAGCACCGCTTTTACCTTGGGATCGGCCGCCGTCCGGGCAATCCCCTCCAAGTCTGGGGCGTCGTCTACCAGCTCCACCTGACGATATTCCACGCCGTAGTCCTTTAGAGATCCATGACCCTTTTCCGCTGTACCTATGACACCTAAAAGGGTATCATAGGGGGCCCCGACAGCGGAAACCAGCACATCGCCAGACTTCAGAGCGCCAAAAAGAGCGGAGGCGATGGCATGGGTACCGTTGACGAACTGTATCCGGACAAGAGCGGCCTCTGTGCCAAAAAGATCGGCATAGATCTCATCCAGCTTGTCCCGGCCAAGGTCATCATAGCCGTAGCCGGTGGTGCCGGCAAAATAGCTATCCGCCACCCGGTGGTCTTGAAAGGCAGCCAGCACCCGCTGGGTATTTTCCTGGGCTATGGTATCGATGCGGGAAAATTCATCAACCAGCTCCCTCTGGGCCTGATCACCCAGGGCACGCACTTTATCGCTTAACTGTAAAGGCATTTTATTTGTCAGTCCAATCTTTTTGTCTCTTGTTATACATTCAACGCAGTCTGGGCGAAGGCTTCCACCAGTTTTATGCAGGCTTCCGCATCTCCAAGGTCGGCCATCTCAACAGGGGTATGGATATACCGACAGGGCACAGAGATCCCTCCGGTTTTTACCCCCAGGCGGGTGGTATGAATGGCGCCAGTGTCAGTACCGCCGCCGCGCATAATATCCCTTTGGACAGAGATCCCCTGTACCTGCGCGAGTCCCTCCAGCTTCGCTACCACTTCTGGGTGGCAGATGATAGAGGAGTCCATTACCTTGACAGCCGCTCCCTGGCCCAACTGAACTGTGCCTGACCGCTCTGATCCAGGGGTGTCATCTACATCAGTGACATCTACGGCAATGGCCCAGTCCGGATCAACAGCCCAGGCGGCGGTCTTAGCGCCCCGCAGCCCCACCTCTTCCTGGGAGGTAAAGACGAAGTACAGGTCGTTAGCGCTGGTCTGGATACGCTCCAGCACAGCTAGCAGGACCGCGCAGGAGATGCGGTTATCCAAATAGGGAGAGATTACGCGGCTGTCCTGGAGAAAGCAGGGGGAGTCATACACTGCCGTATCTCCCACCTGGACCAGTTTTTTCGCCTGCTCCTCGTCCCTGGCTCCGATATCAATATAACATTCATCTAGCTTCAGCTTGCCAAAATCGGCTTTTTCCTCTGGTACGACCACGCCCCGGACACCGTTTTTGAAACGAATGGGGGTATAGACAGCCTCCTTGGGGCTGATCCCCCCCAGCTTCCCCATTCGGAGGAATCCCTCCTTCTCAATGTGAGTTACGATAAACCCGATGGAGTCCATATGGGCGGCAAACATTACCTTCGAGCCGGGCCCCTTCCGGTGAACGATGAGATTTCCCATGGTGTCCCAAGTCATCTCATCAGCCAAGGGAGAGACCAATTTGGAGAGGATGTCCCGGATATCGGCCTCATCCCCAGAGGGGCCGTGGGCAGAGCTTAACGTCTGTATCAATTCAAACAGTTCCATATGAATTACCTATTGTCCTCCCATCAAAGCTGTGCCGCCTGATCGGCCAGAAACAGTCGGGTCAGCTTCCACATATTTTCAAAGTCGGCCAAACTGCCGACCGTGGCCGGCGCATGAAGGTAGCGTACCGCGGCGGACAGAGCGGCTACCCGGACACCGGATCTGGATTGCTGAATGGTGCGGGCGTCGTTGCCTCCGGCAATATATTCCTTGGTCTGCCAGGGAATCCCGTGCTCCTCCGCCAAGCGGCGCAGATTCTCAAAAAGGTCCCGGTCATAGATGGTAGCGCCGTCCATATAGGAGATTACAGGCCCCTTGCCTGGGGCACATACTCGGCGCGCTCCCTCTACCCCAGGCAGATCGGCAGCGGTCGTGGTTTCCAGCACCAGCGCCACCTCCGGCGACACCGAGAAGGCACTCCCAAAGGCTCCACGGGTGCCTACTTCCTCCTGAGCAGTGAAGGCAAAGGTCACATCCAGGGGCAGATCCTCCTTCAACAGCTCCAGCATAATCGCACAGCCAATCCGGTCATCAATGGCCTTGGCCTTCAAGAAGCCCTGTCCAAACTCCTGGGGGGGGCCAACAAAGGAGCCGTAGGTGCCAGGCGGGACCAGCTTCTCTGCCTCTTCCCTATCCTTCGCTCCGATATCAATATAGAGGGCGTCGGTCTTTGGGACCTTCTCCTCCTCCTCCCTGCTCACCAGGTGGATGGCCTTTAGTCCAATCAGTCCAGGAATCTCATTTTCGCCCAGGACCACCGGCTTACCAATGGCCACACGGCGGTCGACACCACCAACAAAATCAAATTTTAGAAAGCCTTCCTCCGTAATCCTTGTAACAATCACGCCCACCTCATCCATGTGGGCGGCGAGAAGGAGCTTATTTTCGGTAGACTTCTTTCCACGCTTAAAAACGATCAGATTTCCTAGCGCGTCGCTGCGCAGGGAGTCGGCATATGGCTGTGCCTGTGTCTGGATAAAGTTTCGGACCGGGTCCTCTGCCCCAGAAACGCCGTTGAGTCGGCACAGTTCCTTCAGTAGCTCAAGCATAGCTGGGGACCTCCCTCCCAATGCCCCGAATAAAGGCGGCCAGAAGCTCGGCCGTCGCTTCTAGATCCCGGCAGTTGACAGTTTCCACTGGGGTATGCATATACCGCAGTGGTAGGGATAGGACGGCGGTAGCCACACCTTCCCGGCTCACCTGAAGGGGCCATCCGTTGGTACCGCTGTGACCAGCCATGACTTCCAGCTGGAAGTCCATATCCAGCTCCCGCGCCTTGTCCCGCAGCCTCTGGGACATCCAGCGGGCACAGTTTGGGCCAAGCCCAATGACAGGGCCCCCTCCCAGCCGGAACGTCTTATCTTTAGAGGCATCCGGGCTGTCTCCGTGTGTCACGTCCACTGCCACACACAGATCAGGGATGATGCCATAAGCGGCGGTAATAGCGCCGGTACTATGCGTTTCCTCCTGGGTGGAGCCTACTACATATACGTCCACATCCAGATCTTCTCCCGCCAGACGCTGGACAGTGTCCAGCAAAATGGCAAAACAGGCCCGGTCATCCAGTGATTTTCCGCATATCAGATCCTCCCCCAGTGGCACACAGCTGGTGTGATATACGGCCGGCGTGCCAACGGGGACCAGTTTTTTGGCATTTTCCTTACTCTGTCCGATGTCGATAAACAGTTCCTGAATGGGCTGGGACTTGTCCATGTCCTCTCTACTCTGCACATGGGGCGGCAGGCAGGCTACCACACCCAGCATGGGAGGATTGGTGAGAATGGTCACTTCCCGGTCTGGAAGCATCCGAGGATCTACACCGCCCAAGGATGCAAAACGGAGGAAACCGTCCTCATGTCCGGTAATGATAAAACCGATCTCATCTAAGTGGGCATCCAGTACAAGTCTAGGTGCATTTTCTTTTCCACACCGCCGGACGCCTACTACACTGCCCATTTTTTGGATCTGTACTGCGTCCATCCAGGGGGCCAGAAGCTGGGCGGCAGCCTCCGCTACCGCCCGCTCAAAGCCGCTAGGGCCCGCTAGGGCACACAGCTGCGGCAAAATGATTCTATAATCCAAGCCTATTCCTCCGCATCAGAGCGCGTTGACAAGCTCTTTAAATATTCGTCCGCGCTCCATAAAATTTTTAAATCGGTCAAACGCGGCACAGGCGGGAGATAGAACCACCACATCACCCGCGACTGCGGCCCCCTGAGCAGCGGCCACAGCGGCGGACAAATCCTCGGTTTCAATCAGTTTTAGCCCGCTGTCCCTGTAGCCCTCCGCTTCTTCCACGGCCTTTCGTATGGCAGGGGCGGTATCACCCGTCAAAATCAACGTTTTTACCTTCTTTATAATCTCCACGCCTAGCTGCGTAAAGGGGACTCCCTTATCATATCCTCCCGCGATTAAAATGAGCTTTTGATTGAAGGAATCCAGGCAGGCCATAGTGCGGGTAGGGCTGGTACCGATAGAATCATTGTAATACTTTACGCCATCCAATTCACGGACCAATTCAATACGATGTTCGACACCGGTGAACCGCTGTGCAACGGCCCGAACCTTTTTGTCTGGCACTAAGCCATCCACAGCCGCAATGGCCGCCATATAATTTTCGATATTGTGGACACCAGGAATTTGGATGTCAGCCAGGGGGAGCACCTCACGGCTGCCGATTTCATTGGTCAGCCAGATAGCGCCATCCCGGAGATAGACTCCCTCTTCCAAACTCTGCTTTCTGCTGAACAGCATGACGGCGGCCGGGGCCTGTTTGGACAGGGCACGTGTAATATCGTTATCGTAGTTGAATATTGCACGGTCACCCGGCTCCTGGTACCGGAAAATATTAATCTTAGCGGCGGTATATTCCTCCATGGTGTGATGATAGTCCAGATGGTTGGGGGAAAGATTGGTAAAGACCGCCACATTGGGGCTCTGCCCCATAGACATCAGTTGAAAAGAGGACAGCTCCACCACGACCATATCCTCCGGGGTCATACCGGCGACATCCGGGAGAAGTGGTTTGCCGATATTACCCCCCACATAGACATTATACCCAGCTTCTTTTAGAAACTCACTGATCAGCGTTGTGGTCGTGGTCTTTCCGTCGCTGCCAGTGACACCGATGATCTTACAGGGACACATCTGAAAAAAGAGCTCCATTTCAGAGGTAACGATGCTCCCCCTCTCGGCCGCCTCCCGCAGTTCAGGGGTGTTGGGACTGAGGCCGGGCGTTCGGAAAATAAGGTCGAACCGCGCCAACCGGTCCAGATAACCAGGTCCCAGATGAAGTTTAGCCCCCAGGCTCTCCAATTCCGCGGCCTGCTCCTCCACCCGTTCCCGGGGCGCCTTATCACAGACCGTGACCTTCAGACCAGCCCGAAGGAACATTCGAATCAGAGGGGTATTGCTGACTCCCATACCAATGACAGCGATGGAATAGCCATGGAGGGACTCAAGATATTCAGTAATGGTGGACACTGAAACGTCCTCCTTCCAAGTTTTTCTTTCCCAGCACTTTATATTAACATACCGGGCAAAAAAATTCAATCGAAACTGTGAGCGGCTCCATATGCTTGGAAGTTTCCAGTCCAGGAAACCATTTGACATACACTCCGTTTTCCTGTATGATAGACCAGTCAAGCAGGCTGGACAGCCGCGCGGATGGGGCGAAAGGCCCATCTGTGAGGAAAGTCCGGGCTCCACAGGGCAAGGATAACGGGTAACACCCGCCGGGGGCGACCCTAGGAAAAGTGCAACAGAGATATACCGCCTCGTTCTCCTTGAACGGGGTAAGGGTGGAAAGGTGAGGTAAGAGCTCACCCGATGGCGTGGAAGCGCCCATCGCTGTAAACTCTATCCGGAGCAACGCCGTGGAGGGACAACAGGCTGGCCCGGCCGTTCCATGGAGGCGGCTTGAGTGCGTCGGCAACGACACATCGAGATAGATGGCTGTCTTAAAAGACAGAACCCGGCTTACAGGCCTGCTTGCGATACAGCGTTCCAGTCAGAGGGCAGGGACGCTGTATTTTTTATTTTATCCCAATTCGTCTTAGTATTCCTGGTCGGAACTGAGAATAATAGTATGAATACTATAAGAAATACTCAGAAACATGAAATAGCTGAAGGCAACTTTGGCTGTTATACGATTCTTTTTTACATTCAAGGATTATTTAATGATGAAATGTAACATCACAGAATTTTTTGCGTCCATATGGATGAACAGTATTTTATTGGACTTGAATGAACAGATAATACCCAGCCAATCTAAAAAAATGATTTGATTGATATTCTTACATAAAACCTATCAATGAATCAATGTACGTTCATTTTTGAATTAGACTTTGGGACCAAGAAATTAGGAGTTTATTTTATGGAAATTTCATCTTCTGTTACAAAGTATGATACCTATACTGGCACCAGTCAGTTCTGCATTATCATCTATGACGAGTAACAAAAAAGGGCCCTGGAGCGGTTTTGCGCTCCAGGGCCCTTATCTTATGAGAAGAATCAGTCCTGGTCCCAGTTGTGATACACAGCCTGGACATCATCATTTTCCTCCAGGAGATCGATCAGCTTCTCCATATTTTTGATATCGTCCTCAGCGGTAAGCTTGACATAGTTCTGGGGGACCATCTGGACTCCAGCCTCCAAGAAGACATAGCCTTTCTTCTCCAGAGTTTCGGTCACAGCGGCGAAGGCATCGGGATCAGTATAGACCTCAAATACCTCGTCGTCAGCCTGCATATCGTCGGCGCCGGCCTCCAGAGCATCCATCATAACAGTATCCTCGTCTAGGTCTTCCGACTCGATGACAATGACACCCTTGCGGTCAAAGGACCAGGATACACAACCAGTGGCGCCCAAGCCCTTGCCATACTTGTCCAGCAGGTGGCGCACCTCAGGGGCGGTGCGGTTGCGGTTGTCGGTCAGCGCCTCGATGATCACGGCGACGCCATTGGGGCCGTAGCCCTCATAGGTCACGTTCTCAAAGCTGTCGGTATTGCCGGAGCCCAGCGCCTTGTCGATGGTCCGCTTGATATTATCGTTGGGCATATTGGCCGCCTTGGCCTTGGCAATGACGGTGGCCAGACGGGAGTTGTTGGCGGGATCACCGCTGCCCCCGGTCTTGACTGCTACGATCATTTCACGGGCAATCTTGGTAAAAATTTGGGAGCGCTTGGCGTCGGCCGCACCCTTGGTCTTCTGTATATTGTGCCACTTGGAATGTCCGGACATGGTAATATCGTTCCCTTCTTGTGTAATGAGCGCAAATATTATATCACTCTTTATCGGCCTTGACAAGCTGTTTTCTCAGGGGATCGTCCAATCTATATAGATTACAGAAATTGCATCGTCAATTTCTTTCGGAAATGGTAAGAAGTGTGCCACGCAACAACTCTGCAAAATAAGAAAGCGAACTATTCAAACCAGATCCTGCCCGTTCAATTGCTTGAGACAAAAGAACGCCAAAAATTATAATAGAAATGGATAAAGTGATCATACCTAAAAGAAATACCCAATTTTTCATTGTTTAACCTCCTTTGGTACAATTGCTTTCAAAGTTCGCAATACTTTCCATAGACAATATAGGTGTAATTGAAGTCAGGAGATCCCAAGGCCTTTCGGATACAATGCCAGCGTCACTGGACCTGACTCCGGTCTTTGTCAGGCACCATGATACGCAGATGCCAACCCTCACCACATTTGCCCTTCTCGTCAAACACTTCGATGTCAAACCACATCTTCCGGCGCTCGATTTCCCGGAGGGTGGCGGTAGCCCACACCTTCATCCCAACGGGTGTAGGGGCCAAATGCTTGACGTGCGCTTCCGCGCCTACGGTGGTCATCCCATCGTCCAAAAATTCACGGGCCAATTCCAGAGCGGCCCCTTCCATCAGGGCCAGCATATTGGGGGTGGAAAGGATCTTGGCGCCGGCGGTTCCGATGCGCTTGGCGGTCATATCGTCTGTGACTGTCCAGGTCAGTGTATGCTGCTTCTTCTCCTCCATGGGTATTCTCCTCCTGTGTATTGTGCCCCTTCAGCGGAAGGGAGTTCCATCTTTGTCCAGTACCTCTCGGCGGTGGAAGGTAACCATGTCTGGCCGGAATTGAGGATATTCCTGGCAAAAGGCGCTGTGGATAAGTTCGGGGTTCAGGCCGGGATTCTGGGCTGACAGTACCGCATCTAGCGTCATAGTGTCGCTCTGACATTCCAGATTCCAGCCGCGGATCAAAGGAATGAGATCCACTTCTGTATATCCCTTTTTGGCTTTGTTAGATTTCTTTTGCATAATCAAACTGTCGCGGCCCAGCAGCTCCCGCATGGCAGACTCTGTCTCCTGGGGACGGCCTGCCGGATATTCCATATTCATGATGTAGTTGACATAGGCCAACTCCTTGAGTTTTCGCTGTGCTGGATAGCACTGATGGACCACGATCCCCTCCGGCATGGCGGCGGTCAATCTGCCCGGCACCTCTTCCCTGCCGGTCCCCTCCATCAGTCCAAACTCCAGTATTTCACACTGGCTGGAGTAGCCCACCGAGAGGGGCAGCGCAATGGAAACAAAGGGATGTGGATTAAACCCTTCTGTATGCTTGATCGGGATCTTGGCGCGAGCGAAAGCACGCTGAAAGGTGCGCATCAGATCCAGATGGGAGATATATTTGGCTCTCCCTGTCTTGGAAAATAGCAGGCGGTCAGCCACAGGTCCTACCTCCTGTCAGCATTTTGTTGGCCCCACAGGCCGAGCAGCGTGACCGGCAGTCTGGAGTGGTGACAGACTGGTAGCAAAGCTCCCGCTCCCGCCACAGGAATTCCCGACTGACCCCGACGCTTGGTACTGCCCAGGGGAATAGCTCGTCCTTTTCCCGGACCCGGTGGGCATAGAAGTCCCCATCCAGCCCACAGGCGGACAGAGCGTCCATCCATCGCTGGTAATCGAAATATTCGCTCCAGGCGTCAAATTTGGCTCCATGCTCCCAGGCCCATTCCAATACATCGGCTAAACGGCGGTCTCCCCTGGAGAAAATGGCCTCCAGATAGCTGGTCTGGGGGTCGTGCCAGTTGTAAGTGATCGACTTGTCCCGCTTCAGCGCATCCCGCAACAAATCCACCCGGCGCTGGTACTCCTCTACCGGGATTTGGGCCTCCCACTGGAAGGCGGTGTGCGGCTTTGGAACGAACCAGGAGGTGGATACCGTGATTCGTACTCCACGGGCCTTGTTTGGAGTGCACTCCCGCCAGGTAAAATAGACCTTACGGGCTAGGTCGGCGATGCCCAGGACATCCTCATCTGTTTCTGTGGGCAGTCCCAGCATAAAATACAGCTTTACTCCACTCCAACCGCCGGAAAAGGCGGTGCGGCAGGACTGGAGAAGGTCCTCCTCCCGGAGATTTTTGTTGATGGCGTCTCTTAGGCGCTGGGTCCCAGCCTCCGGAGCGAAAGTCAATCCGCCCTTTCGGACCCGCTGGAGCCGCTCCATCAGATTCATGGAGAAGGTATCCGCCCGCAGGGAGGGCAGAGACAGGCCAATATCCCGTGGGGCGCAGTAATCCAGCAGGTCATCACACAACTGCAGCAGACAGGGATAATCCGTGGAGGACAGGCTGGACAGTGTCATCTCCTGATAGCCGGAGTCCTCGCAGGCTTCCTTCCCATATCTGGCCAGCAGTTCTGGGCTGCGGCTTCGGACAGGGCGATAGGCATATCCAGCCTGGCAGAAGCGGCAGCCCCGGATACATCCCCGAAACAGCTCCAGCATCACCCGGTCGTGGACGATCTCGGTGGAGGGAATGATGGTCTTTACTGGGAAATAGGCTTTGTCCATGTCCTGGATGATCCGTTTTGTCACGGTGGCGGGGGCACCCTCCTTTGGAGTGATGGCTGCCACCCGTCCGTCCTCATGGTAAGTTACCTCATAAAGCGAGGGGACATAGATACCAGGGATACGAGCCGCTTCCTGCAGAAGCTCCTCTTTAGACCATCCTTCCTCCTGGGCCCTTTGGTACAGGTCTATGTACTCCAGGGTGACCTCCTCCCCTTCGCCAAGGACGAAGAAGTCAATAAAAGGGGCCAACGGTTCAGGATTATAACAGCAGGTGCCACCAGCTACCACAAGCGGAGTAAGACCTTTCCGGTCCGCGGATCGGAGCGGCAGTCCCGCCAGATCCAACATATTCAAAACATTGGAGTAGGCCATCTCATACCCAAGAGAAAAGCCGATGATATGAAAGTCTGCGATGGGATCCCCGCTCTCCAGCCCATAGAGGAGCAGTCCCTCCCGGCGCATTTCCTCTTCCATATCGCCCCAGGGGGCATAGCAGCGCTCGCACCACACATCGGGCCTCTGATTCATGACGCCATATAAAATGCGGCATCCCAAATTGGACATCCCAATCTCATAGGTATCCGGAAAACAAAGTGCGAAACGAGTGGTCACAGAACACTTCTCTTTGACCACTGCGTTATACTCGCCGCCAGTATAGCGGGCGGGCTTTTGTACTTTTGGTAAGATATGCTCTAGTGTGCGATTCATATTGATCCTCCAGTTGAAACGCCTAGGAGCGAATCAATATGATTTTACCTTTTTCTTATCTATAAGGCAAGCCCTATTTCCCCTCTTTTTTCCTTTGGAAAAAACAACCAGTAGCCACAGCCCAACAGATAACAGGGTGATATTTCCGTTTTTCCAGGCCAGCAGCGCCCCCGCCAGAAGCAGCGAGCCTACCAGACATCCGTCCAGCAAGGCTCCAATTTGCTCTGCCACATTCAGGCCACAAAAAACAGCCAGCAATCCATGTAAAAAACGGCCGCCGTCCAGCCTCCCGACCGGCAAAAGATTAAAACAGCCTAGAGCCAGATTCAACCCGGCGAAAAGTGTTCCCCAGCTCCAGCGGCAACAGAGGACAGCCAGCAGCAGATTCACGCCCGGTCCCGCTAGAGCCGCCACCATCTCCTGGCCATATCCCATCGGCCTACACAGTACCATTTCCGCTCCAACAGCTGTAAGGCTGATTAGCTTGATATCTCCACTCAACAGCCGTATCGACAGGAGATGCCCCAGCTCATGGAAACAGCAGGCCAACACGCACAGCGGGACCAGCCCCTGCCGGTCCAGGTAGTTGAGCCACGCCAACATGAGGAAAAAGGGCGCTGTTACTTCCAACTTTCCAATGCGCATTAGTTTTCCAGGACCTGGATATAGTAAATTGGATCCAGATGAGTTTTATTGAATTTAAGTTCCAAATGCAGGTGTGGCCCAGTGGCGGCGCCGGATGAGCCCACCTCCGCAATCTTCTCCCCCACAGCCACAGACTGTCCCTTACTGACACAGACCTTGTTACAATGAGCATAGAATGATTTGACGCCATTTCCATGGTCCAGTTGGAGATAGAGCCCATAGGAGTCGTCTTGGCCGACATACTCCACCGTGCCGGTGGCAAAGGCGCTGATCGGATCGCCTGTCTGTCCACCAATATCCACGCCGCCGTGAAACTGATACACACCATTAATAGGGTGGTCCCGGTATCCATAGACAGAATTTAAATGGCCAAGAACAGGAGTGACTGTTTCGAGATCTCCCAGTGAGAGCTTATCCATGGTATAATTATTGGGCAGCTCCTTCCCACTATAATCGGATTTGAGGAGCAGCGTACCCGCGGCCGGCACCACGGCTGGCTCCTCCACTGCCGCTGGCTGCTCCGACTGTTCCACAGGCTCCGTATCAAAGGAAATATCCAGCTTTGGGAGATCGGAGGAAAATAGGTTCTGGGTCAATTCCTCCGGATCCTGTCTGCCCCCTGTCAGGAGCACAATCTTTGATTGGGAGGAATCATACAAATTTCCTGCCTGCTGTGGATCTACGTCGGAACTAGAAGAACCGCCGAATACTTCTACACAAAATTCACCAAGTTGGTCCAGCAGCGTGCCTTCCCCCCCAATCGTGGCGCCAAGTTTGGAAAAAGCAGCTTTAAAATCGATATTATAGGTGATAAGCTGAACGATATCGTCCCGCACCTGAAGCAGTTTGGCTGGGAAAATTCCCTTCCCTAAAAATACGGTTAGGAATAGGACGACACAGACCAACAGCTGACGTAGACGTGTCCTCTCCTGGCTGCTGGATCCTCTACTATGCCGGCCTGCTCCGGTAGGTGAGAAATGGATATTTTTTCGGGCAGTGTGTGCGGCGCGATACATCCTGGCCCCTCCCTTTTCAGATATCGGTGATAGGTCAGTCTATTCTGAAGCGGTTTTGGATATTACACTTGACATCTTTGATGAAAGATTTTATAATATAGCAGTTAGAACTCCGGGTGTGGCGAAGCTTGGTATCGCGCTTGGTTCGGGTCCAAGAGACCGTGGGTTCAAATCCCGCCACTCGGACCATGGCGAGTGTTCTTATAGCATTTGAAAAGCTGTAAGAACACTCGTCTTTTTTATTGTTTTCATCCGGCGATTTCTGCTGGGATGTAGTTGACGAACACACCCTTTCGGGTATTGACGGTCACATCAGGGATGGGCAGGGGCAGCATTTTAGGGATTGTGATTTCTCCCACGCAGTTATAATGGATGCGAAGCCGCTGCTCCCATACACCATCATTTTTCTCCGCATTGTAAACCTCGATCTTCTCAACCAATTCGTTGAGCATCCGGGGCGTGAGCTTGCGTGCGCGGGTGTACTTTCGCACCAAAGAGATGAACATATCCGTGGTCATGGCCTGGCTGCTCTGCTTCTCGATTTCGGAGCGGAGCTTTTTGATTTTCTCCGCCAGTTCCTTTTGTTCGTCCTCATACCGTCTGGACATTTTCGCAAAACGGTCGTCGGAGAGTTTGCCGGAAACATTGTCCTCATAGATGCGTTCAAACAGCCCGTCCAGTTCCTCGTCACGGGCAAGCAGAGCTTTCAATTCCTTCTCCTTCAGCTTGCGGTCGGTCTCCGCCACCTGCTGGGAGTGACCAATCACCGCTTTCAGAAATTCGTCCTCATAGAGGCTGGCGAACTTCGTCAAGCGCCGGATCTCACCAAGCACCACCTGTTCCAGAAAATCCACTCGGACATAATGGGTGGAAGTACAGCTCCCACGGTTGCCCTTATAGTTGGAGCAGTTGAAATACTTGATCTCCGGGTTTCCCTGATTGAAATGGAAGTGAAGATTGCAGCCGCAATCAGCGCAGACCAAGAGACCGGAGAACATATTGTGCTCGCCTTCGTTGGTGCGGCGCTTGCGGATTTTTCCCCGCTTCTGCTGCACCTGCTCAAATACGGACCGTTCGATGATTGGCTCGTGGACATCCTTGAAGATGACCCAATTCTCACGATCATTCTCCAACCGCTTTTTGTTCTTGTAGGATTTGGAGTAGGTCTTGAAGTTGGGAATGTCGCCGCAATACTCCTGCAAAGACAGAATTTTGGTCACGGTGGAACTATTCCACTTGGTAGCGGGCTGCTGCTTGCCCTTTCCGGGACGTTTGATGCCTTTCTTTAGCCAATAGGCACGTGGGGTAAGGGTTGCGTCCTTTTCAAGCTGGGCTGCAATCTGCTCCGTCCCGTAGCCCTCCAGGGTCATGCTGTAAATCCGCCGAACCACCTGGGCGGCTTCGTCATCTACGATCCATCGTTTCGGATTGTCGGGGTCTTTGATGTACCCGTAGGGAGGCTGGCCCATCGGCTCACCTGCATTTCCCTTGATCTTGTTGCTGATACGCCGCTTCTTGCTAATGTCGCGGGCGTACCACTCATTGAACAGGTTGCGGATCGGCGCCAACTCATTCTCGCCCTCGGCGGTGTCGATGTTATCGGATACCGCCACCAGGCGAATGTCATGCTCCGGGAAAAATTCCTCGGTCAGCCTGCCGACCTCGATGTAGTTACGGCCCAGGCGGGAAAGGTCTTTGACAAATACTGCGGCGGCCCGCCCCTGCTCAAGTTGCTGGATCATCTCCACAAAACCAGGGCGGTCCATCGTGACGCCGGAAATACCATCGTCCAGGAAATGAACCAGGTTGGTGTAGCCTTTTTCCTTTGCCACTTTGGTCAACAGCTTTTTCTGATTGCCGATGCTGTAACTCTCACCCTCCAGATTGTCGTCACGGGAAAGCCGCTCGTAGAGGAAAGCGGTCACATCACGGGATTTTTTGTTATTCGACTGTCTCATAAGTCCTCCTTTCTGGACAGCCGAACAGCGCATATCTTGTATTTCCAATACAATTATACCGCTGTCCTCTGCCCGTGTCAGCCGATTGTGGAAAGTTTACATTTTCTCATTTTCGGCCTTCATCAACCGAAGGAGGACACTGCCCAAGGTATCCGGGCTTTCCTCTTTGAAAACAGACTCTACGACAAACGACCTATTGCCAAAGCGATAGGTCGTTTTTTCTTTCAAAGGGTTTTCCTGCGGCTTTTTACCGCTTGAAACAGAATTACGATCTTGCATAATAATCCCCTTTCATTTTCCAAATCAAAAGCGGGGTCTGCGGGGGATGCCTTTGTGTGGTACGGGATGCTGTGCGCCGCCCCCACCAGCGCCGCGCACTGGGAAGCCTCTGCTGTGTCCATATTGAAGGCCCCATCACAGCAGAAGAAAGCGTAGTCGATGCCCCATGACGCCATCTCAGGCATCTGCTCTGTGGTGGAGGTATCTCCGCTGACATAGACGGAGACGCCGTCACTCAGGGTAATGACATAACCCACGCACTCCGTCACATCATGGTTGTCGTTGTAGCCGGCCTCCACCGCCTGTACGGTGGCATAGCCCAAGTCGAAGGTCTGATGTACCCCGCCCGCCAGCGCCTCGTCCTGGGTAATGATCTGGCAGCCCTCGTTGCGGAGGGCGACTTTCGCAATCTTATTGTGGTCGGGGTCGTCGTGGGTCACCAGGATCAGATTGGCGGGCAGGTCATACCCTGTCCCGGCATAGGGGTCGATGTAGATCACCTTGCCCTCGGGGGAGACGATACGGATGCTGCCCTGCCCCTGGTAGAGAAGCCGTGCCTGTTCCGTATCTTCAATGCCCAGGCTGTTGCAGACCATGATGGCCATGTCGCCCCGGGTGAGGGATACATTTTCCTGTTGTTCCGACACCTGCTCCAAGAGGCCAAGACCGGTTCCAATCTCCAGATAGCCTTGGGGAAAACCGCCCAGGTTTTCGGCCTCTGTGCCGTAGCCCCGGGCACGGACCAGCATGGTCACACATTGCTCCAAGGTCACGGGGATGTCCGGTTCAAAGAGGGTATCGCTGACGCCGTAGATGAGGCCCAAGGCGGAAGCGGAGGAGATATAGGAGTAGGCCCAATGGCTCTCCGGCACATCTGCAAAGCTTTTTCCTTTACCTGTTTCCTCCTGACCGTAGGCCCGGACCAGGATGGTGGCCATCTGCGCCCGGGTCAGCGCCGCCTCCGGGTCGAAGGTGTGGGCGGTAGTCCCTGCTACAACACCCGCCTCATACAATTTATTCACTGATGCCTCGCAGGGCAGGCCGGAGATGTCGTCAAAGGTGGTTCCTGTATCCTCCGCGCCTGCACAGGGCAGCAGCATGACTGCCGCCAACGCCAACACCGTCATAAAGCTGAAAATCTGTTTGGTCAAAGCAAAGACCTCCTTTTCTGTGGATGATTTGCATTGTAGCATGACACCCTGCGGCGCTTCGAGGGTCAAACTGCGGCAATCCTGTGGCAGCCCTTTACTCATCCATCGGTTGATGCTATGATGCGGATGAACCACGGATCAGGCAGGGGAAAAACGGATCGACGTAACCCCGGGGCCAGAAGTAAATCCACATCATAGCAGGAGGAAGCCGACGATGAAAAAAAGAATAATGCTGATCACGGCGGCGTGTATGTCGTTGTGTATGGTCTCAACATGCGCATTGGGAGCCGCAGTCAGCCGCGATGAATTGAGCGCAGAGAAATCGGGCATACCTGTCCGCACAATGTCATTGGCACTTGTGAAGGATGCCAGCGATGGAATGAATATGTATGAGAACAGCGACTTCATCGAAAAGGAGCAGCCGGAGCTGAGTGAGGAAACCAAGGAGCTGATCTCCCGCTACCAGCAGGACCCTTCGGAGGAAAATTATTTCAATCTCCGGGAGAAGGTGATTGAGGACTACAACGCGGTTGTTGAACGAAAAGAAGAAAAACTCAACGAACTGAAAGCAGAAACTGCGGGAAAACCGGGCGGCGATGAGATCGTTGCAGAAATGCAGGATCTGGTGCAGGATATTTATATCACCTACTGGGACCGTATCAACAGCAGTATGCTTCGGTTCAGCAATCCCCGGCTCTTAAAGTGGCGGGTCGCCAGCGCAGCCAGATATGAATATATCCCTGTCATGGGTGCGGGAGAGACCATCTATGTCAAACGCACCCCGGTCACCAACGGGGAATATGCTCAGTATATAGAGGCCACCGGCGCGGCGGCCCCCTCCAACTGGAAAAATGGGACCTATCCTGCGGGGGAGCGGGACTTCCCAGTGAACTTTGTCTCCTACGAGGATGCCCTGGGCTATTGCGCGTGGCTCACTGAGCGGGACGGGACCAATACCTACCGCCTGCCCAGCGAGAGCGAGTGGGAGTTGGCAGCGGGGCATATGCCCAAGGACGCCGACTTCAACTGCGGCGTCAACGACGGCAGAACGCCGGTGGATGAATATTCCGATGTGACCCGGGGTGCCCACGGAGCTGTGGATTTTTGGGGCAATGTATGGGAATGGACTTCCACTGTCCGTTCTGAGGAGAGCGGAGTTACCACGCTGGGCGTCAAGGGCGGCTCTTGGGCCTCTGTTCGGACGGACTGCCGTACCGAATACCGGGACGAGGGACGGGATGCTTCTCGAGGATATGAAGATGTGGGGTTCCGTGTGATCCAGGTGCTGGACGGCAGAGAGCCGGAGCAAGAAGTGGATATGACCACATTGACTGCCCCCATCGTGACGGCGTCCGCCTTGTCCTCCAATTCCATCCGGCTCTCCTGGCAGAGCGTGGAGGGTGCCGTGGAGTATCAGATCTTTGAATACGACCAGGAGACCGGTCTGGTCCGTAGGTTGGACCGCGCCAGCAACACCTCCTATACCGTGACGGGCTTGGCAGCGGGCACCGCATACAGCTATATCGTCCAGCCTCTCTCCTATACTTCCATTGGGGACAATGTATCCGCTGAATACTCCGTTACCGCCGTTACCCTGACTGACGGCGCTGAATATCCCATGCAGTTTACCGATGTGGCTCAGGACGCCTGGTACGCCGACGCGGTGCGGTATGTGAAGGAAAAGGGACTCATGAGCGGAACAAGTGAAACTTCCTTTAGTCCCGATGCCGTTACCAGCCGGGGGATGATCGTGACCATTCTCTGGCGGATGGACGGCTCTCCCGCCCAAACCGGCGCATCCAGCTTCAGCGATGTGGCGGATGGGCAATACTACTCCGATGCGGCAATGTGGGCGGCTATGAGGACGGCCGGTTTGCCCCCAATGACCCTATCACCCGGGAACAGATGGCCGCCATGATGTACCGTTTTGTCCAGGCCAAGGGCTGGGATACCACGGCAAGCGCCGATCTCTCCGGTTACACCGATGCCCCGCAGATCAGTACCTATGCGCTCCCCGCCCTCCAATGGGCAAATGCGGAGGGGATCATCTCCGGGAACGGAACCCTCTTATCTCCAGACGCCCCTGCCACCCGGGCACAAGCCGCAGCGATCCTCACACGCTTTTGCGAAATCTTTTCCGTGTAATATTTACGGGACCGGAGAAACCTCTGGTCCCGCTTTTTATGTCTGAGGAGATGAGGACGAACTGCGGCAAAACTGCGGCAGCCCTTTACCAAAGCACAGTCAGATGGTATGATACAAATAAATGATGCTGGAGGTGGTCCTATGCCGCAGGTCATCTATGTGGCCGATGATGAAAAGAATATTCGGGAGCTGATTGCCGCCTTTCTCACCCAGGAGGGCTTTCAGGTGCGGACCTTCTCCCGTGGGGACGCTCTGCTCGCCGCCTGTGAGGATGCCCTGCCCGACTTGGTGGTGCTGGACATTATGATACCTGGAACCGATGGATTGAGCGTTTGCTCCATGCTAAGAAAAGGCAGCCCCCGGCTGCCCATCATCATCGTCTCCGCCAAGGACAGTCCCTATGACCGTGTCACCGGCCTCACCCTGGGCAGCGACGACTACCTCATCAAACCCTTCCTCCCTTTAGAGTTGGTAGCCCGGGTGAAAGCATTGCTGCGTCGAACCGGGATCGAGCAGCACCTTCCCGAGCCGAGCCAACCGCTGGAGTATGGTCCTCTGGTATTATCTCCGGGGCTGCGTACTGCCGCCCTGTGTGGAGAACCCCTTACCCTGACCCCCACAGAGTTTGATTTTCTCGCTTATCTGCTCCAAAACCGTGACCGGGCGGTGAGCCGTGAGGAACTGCTCCAGGCCCTGTGGCAGGTGGATTGGCAGGCGGACACCCGGGCGGCGGACGACTTGGTGAAGCGGCTGCGGCGCAAACTGCGGGAGCGAGGCAGTCAAGTGCGGATCGAGACGGTTTGGGGCTATGGTTTTCGGTTGGAATTGGAGGACGCAGAGACATGAAACGACAAACGCTTCTCTCCCGTCTGCTTCTGCCGGTACTGGTAGTATTGCTTTTGCTGCCGCCTTTGAGTTGTCTTATTTTTCAGCGAGCGGCGGCGCGGTATGCCTATGGCGAGGCGGCGGGTGATTTGAAGGACTTGCAGCAGAATATTCTGCCCCTGATGGAGAACAGCTTTGCGGGGCAGGCAGACACGCCGGAGGCGGCCTCAGAACAGGTGGGGGACTTTCTCCGTCAGGCAGGCCCTCTGGTCCACCGCATGGGCGGGCGGGCCAGTCTGATGATATTGGGGCCTGACTTTCGGATGGTCTATCCCCGTGACGAGGGGGAACGTGAGGACGCCGCTCCCCTGGCAGAAGCATGGGCCCAGGCTATCAAGGCCGGAGAACTGTCCCCAGGCACGGAGGCGGTGGAGTGGGCAGATACCTCCGGAGAGACCTGGTTGGTGCGGCTCTATGAGATCCCCACCCAGTCCGTGCGCCTGCGGTATTTGGTTACCTACTGCTCTGTCTCCACCATCAGCGCCTGGGTGGACCGGACCAGCCTGCTTGTGTTGGTGATCTCCGGCCTGTTCGTCCTGGTGGCCATCAGCGTCCTGTGGGTGACGGCCCGGAGCGTCAGCCGCCCCCTAAACCGGCTGTGCTGGGAGGCGGATAGGATTGGCACGGGGGATTTTTCTGAGATCTCGCCCACCTTTTCTCTCAGGGAATTGGAACAACTGCGGGTATCCATGAACGGAATGTCCCGCCAGCTCCAACGCAGCGACCAGGTACAGAAGGACTTCTTTCAGAATGTCTCCCATGAGCTGCGTAACCCCCTCATGTCCATCAGCGGCTACGCTCAGGGCATTGAGCAGGGGGTGTTCCCCGCGCCAAAAGAGGCCGCTCATACCATCCTGGAGGAGAGCGTCCGGCTGACCGAGCTGGTGAACAGCCTGCTCACCCTCTCCCGGATGGAGAGCGGCCAGAATATGCCAGCGCTTGTCCCGATTTTGCTTAGGGAAGCCATCGGGGACTGTCTGGACCGCTTTCATGGGCTGGCTCTGCAAAAGGGCGTTGTTCTCGCTGCTCCGGTCGTAGACGAAACCCTGGCTGTCCTGGGGGATGAGGAACTGCTGGGGAAGGTGCTGGACAACCTGGTAAGCAACGCCGTCCGCTATGCAAAAACCTCTGTCGCAGTAGTTGTGACAGAGGAGAATCGTCATATTCAAATTGTCAGAAGTCTCAAGAAAACAGTTGATTTGAGTATTACTTCTACTATTTTCATTTCCATTTTCTCTGGATTTCAGCCAAAAAAACGTCTCTAAATTGTAGTATTAGTAGAGGGAGAATGTGAGGGTAGGGTTACGGTAGCAAGCACAGCAAGCGAGTACCCGCTTGCGATTTTTGGCTTTAGGGAACCCTCCCCCTAAACCCGAAAAATGCTTGTTGGGAACATCCCAAACCCTGATACGAAAAGAGGCGAGATACCACGATGGCAAACAGGAAACGGAATATTCAGGTAAAGTTCTATGTCACCGCCGAGGAAAAGGAACTGATGGAGCAGAAGATGGCCCAGCTCCAGACAAAGCGGATTGGCGCCTACCTTCGGAAGATGGCGATTGACGGATATATCATCTATGTGGACACCAGGGACATCAAGGAGATGAACAAGCTCCTGTCCGCCATTGGCCGGAACATAAATCAGATCGCCAAGCGGGTCAACGCCGGAGGCCCTACTTATCAGGCCGACATGGAGGAGATCCGGGAGAGATTGGAGCAGATATGGCAGTTACAAAGACACATCCTATTAAGTCAACGCTGAAAGCGGCGATTGACTATATCTGCAATCCCGACAAGACGGATGGAAAGTTGCTGGTGTCCTCCTTCGGCTGCACAGCGGAGACCGCCGACATTGAATTTGAATGGACCCGCCGCCACGCCATCGACAAGGGAACGAACCTGGGCCGGCACCTCATCCAGGCGTTTGAGCCTGGGGAGGTCACACCGGAGGAAGCCCACCGGATCGGCATGGAACTGGCGCGGGAGGTCCTGGGCGGCAAATATGAATTTGTCCTCACCACTCACATTGACAGGGATCACGTCCATAATCACCTGATCTTCAATGCGGTCAGTTTCCAGGACCACCGGCACTACCATTCCAACAAGAGAAGCTACCATGAAATCCGCCGCACCAGTGACCGGATCTGCAAAGAGCATGGCCTGTCCGTCATCGTCCCCGGCCGGGATAAGGGCAAGAGCTACATCGAGCATCAGGCGGAACAGAACGGCACCAGCTATAAGGCGAAACTGCGCTCCGCCATCGACCGGCTCCTGCCCGGCTGCACCGACCTGGAGGACCTGCTCCGCCGCCTCCAGCGGGAAGGGTACGAGCTGAAACGGGGGAAGTACATATCTGCCAGGGCTCCAGGTCAGGAGCGGTTTACCCGGTTGAAAACCCTGGGTGCGGACTATGCGGAGGAAGCTCTGACCGCCCGGATCGCCGGCAGGCCAGGTCCTTCCCGCCAGCCGAAACAGCTCACCGGGAGACCCAGTTTACTCATCGACATCCAGAACAACATCAAAGCCCAGCAGAGTGCCGGCTACAAACATTGGGCAACCATCGAGAACCTGAAGCGGGCAGCGGAAACGCTGAACTTCCTGACGGAGCACGGCATTGGAAGTTTAGAGGAATTGTCCGAGCGGTGTGATGGAGCGGCAGCCGCCACCGCCAGGGTAAAGGCGGATCTCCGGGCAACCGAAAAGGAAATAGAGCGGCTGACCCTCACCATGAAGCACGCCGGCACCTACCGTCAGCTCCGTCCCCTGTATGAGGAATACCGCCAGTCCAGAGACAAGGAAAAATTCCTCCGGGGACATGAGGGCGAGATCATCCTGTTTGAGGCGGCGGCAAGGGAACTGAAATGCCTGGACGCCATACCTCTGCCCGCCACCAAACGGCTCCGAGCCGAGATGGACGAGCTCACCGCCAGGCGGACCGCCCTGCAATCGGAGTATAAGAAAGCCCAGCGAGAGGAGCGGGAGTACGATACCCTCCGCCAGAATGTGGAGGCCCTGCTGGAAAAGCCGAGGGAACAGATTCAAACGAAGCAACACGAATTGGATTGAAAAGCACTGCTGGAGCAGCGTGGAAAAATTCATGAATTTCAAGTATAATATATTTGATACCGACGTTTGGAGGTGTGATATGAAGCGACACACAGTAATTTTAGGTGCCGGTGCAACAATAGCGGCAATTCCTAATGGAGATAAAAACGGTAGAAAATCCTCTGTTATGAACGGTTTAATTGAAAAGCTGAACTTACATGAAGTTCTGAAAGGGATAGAACTAAAGACCCAAAGCGACAACCTTGAAGATATTTATTCAGAACTTCATTCAAGACCAGAATGTAAATACGTTACAGAGGAATTGGAAAGACGCTTATATCAATACTTCGAGTCTCTTGAACTCCCTGACGAGCCAACAGTTTATGATTTTCTTATTCTCAGCTTGACCAAGAAAGATGTTATTGCAACTTTTAATTGGGACCCTTTATTATTGCAGGCCTATATCCGTTGCTACAGCATAACTGATAATCTTCCTCATATTCTTTGCTTACACGGAAATGTTGCAATGGGATATTGTGAGGAACATGGAGAATTTGGGATAAAAACCGCAAATTGTCCTATCTGCAAGAGAAAGTTTTCCCCGACAAAACTGCTCTATCCTGTTGCTCAAAAAGACTACGAGAGTGATGCTTATATACATAACTGCTGGGAGGCTGTTCAACAGGCAATTGATGAATCTTTTATGATTACTATATTCGGATACAGTGCTCCATCCAGCGATAGAAGTGCAGTCGATCTTCTTAAACAAGCATGGGGTGATCCTCAAAAGCGGCAGTTAGAAGAAATTTCTGTTGGTTGATTGTAAAATGAAGTTGGACACCTAAGAAAAAATCCATAGTGATTTTCCCCACATGGTAGAATGAAGTTTGCACACAACTTCTTC
>NZ_JAOQKF010000014.1:0-6010 GCF_025567565.1 Muriventricola aceti
ATCCACAATGTTAACTTTACATCTGTGCCACTGGAAGGAAGTGACTGCCGCTTGAATGGTAATCCCACGCTGCCGCTCCAAAAACATGGTGTCCGTCCTCGTTGTCCCTTTTTCGACGCTCCCCGGTTCTGAAATGGCTCCGCTGGCATATAGCAGGCTCTCCGTCAAGGTCGTCTTTCCAGCGTCTACATGGGCAAGAATTCCAATATTGATTATTTTCATGTGATTGTCCTCCCTTTACAGCCCCAAAGGGCATAAAAATCCCCAGCAGTAAAATACTTTTACCACTGGGGATTATAAGTTGCGGACATACACATATACAGCATACACCTGTTTGTGATTGCTGTTTTTGGGGATATGTCAAAATTGATAAGGCAAAAGTATTCTTAAATTGGGTACAAAAAACTAAGCCCCTACAAAAGGAGCTATCATAATCCTTTGTTCCCACTATTTGATTATAGTTTTATTTAAGAATACCTTGCCGCATATTTTTTACTCCTTTTCTGGATTAAATCATTGTATCACATCAGTTTTAGGAAAGCAAGTACCTAAAAGAAATTTTTCTTCCCCTTATATGTAACAATCATACCGGCTTCCTAGCGTTCAGAATGTTTTCTGCTGTCTGCTGTGGTGTTTGGTTGGAATTGTCCAACCAAAAGCCGATCCGTGGTGTTGTCTGCATTTTACTAAATACAAATTCAATGTATACAGAAAGATATAAGGAGTGGGAGGGATTCCGCCGTAGTTGGCATTGTAGGAAAATCCAAAAGTTTAGATTTTCCCACAATGCTTATCTTTTGGTCTTTGGTTCGGAATAGTGTAGTGCTGGCGGTCTATCTCTTGTTTTCGGTTGCTTGCTTCCTTACCGTACATGAGCATTTGCGCCCGGATTGTCGTTGCCGTAACCCTCCATGAGGTTAATGGCACCCCAAATGCCAAGACCTGCGCCAAGCGCGATAACCAAAGTCTGCAATACAACAACTGCGCTGTTGAAAAACTCCATATAAACCTCGCTTTCTGCCGCTGTGCGGCTCAAAAAAAGTTGTTGAAAATGAAAATGCCGCCGTTATTCCTCGGCGGCTGCGTCCTCGTCGGACAAATCTATTTCGTATATGTCAAAGGCTTCATCGGGCTTTACGATTGCCGGACGGGTAGACATATACCGTTCCACGTCAAAAGCGTTTCTTTTGTCGAAGTCGGAAAGGTATTTGTAGTTCGGGTGTTTCGTGATGTCGTATTTGTCGCTTAAAAAGGGACGCACACCGCGTAGCTGCAAAATACATTTCCCACCGTCCATAACTGCTATTTCGTCCTGTGTCATCAGCTCCTTTCCTAATTTTTGATAAGTAAGTCCATGAGAAACCTGCGTGCCGCGATTTTCGGAAGTATTGAAACTGTCGATTGTTTCCCGTCCCAAGTTATCCGAAATATCCTTTGCATTTTTCCCACGTCCTCCCAAAAACAAGGTGCTGTCGGCATTATCAAGTATGATTTCTGCCGCGTCCTTGTAAATGGCTTTTAGTTGGCTCTGCGATTGCAGAATGATAGAAGCGGACATTTCCCTGCTGCGAATGGTCGCAATTAACTTATCAAAGCGGGGTATCTGCCCGATGTTGGCAAATTCATCAAGCAAAAACCGGACATGAATAGGCAATTTGCCGTTGTATTCGTTGTCCGCTTTATCACAAAGCAAATTGAAAAGCTGCGATTGCAGAATAGCGATAACAAAATTAAAGGTGTCGTCGGTATCGCTCATTATGAGGAAAAGCGCGGTTTTCCTGTCGCCCAATGTATCAAGTTCCAATTCATCATAGGACATGAGTTCCCGGAGTTCCTCTATATCAAAAGGGGCAAGACGCGCACCGCAAGAAATAAGGATTGATTTTGCCGTTTTGCCCGCCGCCAATTTGTATTTTTTATATTGCTTCACCGCGAAATGGTCGGGGCTGCGTTCTTCTAAATCGGCAAAGAGCAGATCAACGGGGCTTTGGTATTCCTCGTCGTCCTCGCGTGCTTCGCTTGCATTGATAAGTTCAAGCAGCGTTGTAAAGTTCATTTCCTCGGCGGGGGCTTCATACCAAATGTAGCCGATCAACGCGCAATATAATAATCTCTCGGCTTTCACCCAAAAATCTTCCGCGCTTTTTTCTCCCTCGCCTTTGGTATTGACAATAAGGGTATTGACAACCTTTAACACGTCCTTTTCGCTGCGGATATAGACAAAGGGGTTATAGTGCATACTTTTCCGAAAGTTTATCGTGTTCAGTACCTTAATGCGGTAGCCTGCCCGTTGCAGCAGCTTTCCGCACTCGATTAGGACGGTGCCTTTTGGGTCGGTCAAGACGTAGGAAGAATGAAGCTGCATTAAATTAGGCTTTACGAAAAACCTTGTCTTGCCGCTGCCGCTGCCGCCGATCACCACGACGTTTTTATTTCTCGCATATTTCGGCTGCTTCGGGCGGCTGTTCATGGTAAGGCGTTCGGTCTGCGTCAAAATGATGTTGTTCTGAAAATCCGGGTCAATGTAGGGCTTTATATCTTCGGCGTTGCCCCATGAAGCGTTTTGTCAAGTGCTTTTTTGAGTTATTGACGCAAATTCTTGTGAAAGTGCGAAAGTGCAAAGTGCAAAGGGTCTGCGTTTTGCACTTTCAGCTTGCGGGTTCGGGCGGCTGCTTCTTCTTGATGAAGTTATACCATTGACCGCCGACACGCCTTGCGCCCAAAATGCTGCCCATGTTGCGCTTGGCGTTCTGTACCGTCCTCTCGGATATTCCGGCTTCGGCTGCGGCCTTTACAATGTCCTCGCTGGCAAGCTCTTTCCCGTCTGCAAGCAGGTCAAGTATCAGCTTCTCGGCTTGTTCGGTCTTGGTGGCGGTGTTCCCGCCCGCGCCGGATAGCAGCTCGTCGGCGGTTATGTCGTATTCGCCTATCCATGAAAAGCCTGTTTCCGGGTCAAGGCAAAAGGCAACGGGCTTGCCCTCCGGCGCCAGGGAAGATTTGTCATGGACGATAACACGCACATTCGGCTCCCGCTTCACGCGCCCGATCAGCAGGACGCTCCTTGCTGCGGCGCGGAAGTCGATAGAACCTAAGCCCCGGTATGCGCTCTGCCCTCCGGCAGCTTTGTTCAAGTGTCCGATAAGGATAACGGCGCACCCGGTACGCTCGGCAACATCGGCAAGACGGCGGAACATGGGGCGCACTTCGTTTGCCCGGTTCATGTCGGTCTTTTCGCCCATGTACGCCTGTATTGGGTCAAGGATAATCAACCGCGCCCCGTTCTGCGTGATTGCCTTTTCTATGCGCTCGTCGGAGAGGGTAAGCTCCCGCTTGGCTTCATCAATCACAAGCACGCGGTCAAGGTCGGCTTCGGCTTCTATCAAGCGGGGCTTGACGGTATCGCCCAGCCCGTCCTCGGCGGTCTGGTAAATCACTTGGAATGGCGGCAGGGGCTTCATTCCCGGCAGCGTTCCCCCGGTGGTGCAGGCAGCGGCAAGGCGTAGGGCAAAGGTGGTCTTGCCCTCGCCGGGGTTGCCTTGCACAATGGTTACTTTCCCGAAAGGGATATACGGCTCCCATAGCCATTCAACGGTCTGCGTGTCAACCTCGCTCATGCGGATAATCTCGACGGTTTCTTCCTGCGGCGGCTCTTTCAGGCCGTAAACTGCTTCCTGGATATACTTCCCGTCTGTGATTTCTGCCCGGTGCTGCAATACCTCGTTCCAGTCCTTAAACAGCGGCACAAGGCGGTGGACGGTCAAGCCCTCCGGCACAAGCTCCGCAAGGCGGCTACAAGCGTCGTTTCCGGCTTGGTCGCTGTCAAGGCAGAGGTAAACGGTCTTGATGTTCGGACGGTCAGAAAGGAAACGCAATAGGGCTTTTTCTCCCACGCCGCCCAATGACAAATAGCTCTGCTTCTGCCATTCCTTTTTGAACAGGCAGAGGAAAGAGAGCAGGTCAACGGGGGCTTCAAAGGCAAAAAGCCTGTCGCCCTCGCCCCGGTAACAGAAATTAAAGGCTTTGTCGCTGCCTTTCACATCGAGCCGGAAGTTTCCCGCCGTTCCCTTGCTGTGGGCGTAGCGCGGTATTCCGTCCTCGTCCCGCCCCACAAATACGGCGTTGTGGTGGGCTGCGTCCTCGTAAATATCGCCGCGGGCAAAGAAAAAGCCCGTCACATCTTCATCAATGCGGCGGGCTGCTGTGAGGTAGTTCCTCGCTGTTCGGTTGTCGCTGTTTGGGGGTGGTAGCCGGAAGTCGGAAAGGGACGCGGGGCAAGGTCTGTCCGGCGGCGGTGCGGCTCCCTTTTCTCCTGTGAGAAGTTCCACGGCTTCGGTGAAGCTCTTGCCGAAAAACTCTATAACAAAATCAACGGGGCCGCCGCCCTTGCTCTGGCTGTGCCTGTACCATTTGTTTCCCCGGACGGTCAAGCTGTCGTGCCGTTTCCAGCGGTATTCATTCCCGGCGCGGGTAAGCTGCTCGCCCTGTGATTGCAGGAAAGAAACAAGGTCGGCTTGATTCGCCCGGTCTATCTGTTCTTGGGTGTAGTACAAAAATCTCAACTCCATTCATCGTTCTAAGTCGTGCCGCTTGGCGCGGGTCTGCTCCGGCTGGTCGGCTTTCAGTGCAATATCAACGCACTTGCGGATATTGTGCAGCTCGGCAACCTCGGCGCGGGTTTCTTTCAGCTTGGTATATTCCGCTGTTCTCTGCCCGCTGAGAGTGGCGTACTCTTTTTCCCATTCAGAGATAGGCAAGGTCTTTGTCCCTTTCGGCAGATTTGCATGGAGATAGCGGCTCGCTGCGTTCCATAGCGTAAGCTCGGCGCGGTGGGCTTCCTCGTACTTGTCACGCTTGCTCGTCCAGCCATTTTTCAGCTTTTTCAGCTCGTCGTGAATGGGCTTGTACTCGGTGTAGTTCTTCCCGTATTCAATCAATTTCTGCAATTCTTTCATGCGCTTCTCGGCGGTTTTCATGCCCTCCCGGATAGCGTCGGCTTGGTCGCTGACAGAGGAAAGGGCAGCGTCCAGCTCCGCAAGGGTAGAAATACCATGCTCGGAAAGATAGTTGACCGCCTTTGCAACGGTTTTCAGTTCATCGGCGGCGTGCTGCCTTTGCCAACTCTGCGAATACTTCCGGCTCTTTTCTCTCTGAACGCTTAAATACTTCATCAGCAGATTTGCAAGGCCGGGGGATTGCGGGGGCTGCTCCGGGGCGGTTTCCCGCGCCTTGAACAGTTCGCCAATCCATTCTTTGAGCTTTCCAATCTGCGCCCTGATTTCCCGGATAAGGCGGTTTGCCTTTCGGATATTCCGGTTCAGCTCGCCTTTCTCGGTGGCTATGCCTTTCTTCTCCATTTGACAGGCCGCTACGCCCATGTGGACGGTGGGCAGCTCGTCAATGCCGCGCTCGGCGTTGCTGCGGTAGTCGATACGCTCCGGGTGTCCGGCGCGTTCAAGGTAGGCGTTTGAAATATCCGCCCATGCCTTGCGCCATAAAAGCGCGTTGCCCTTGTCGTTCCAGCCTGTGAGGTCAACTTTGTGTGTCTTGTATCTGCCGCTTGGTAAGCGTATGCGCTCGCCGTTCTCGTCAAGGTCATATTCCTTTTTGGACTTCGCCGCCCATGCGCCGCGCTCGTCAAGGGGGCGCATGGTAAGCATGATATGACAATGGGGGTTGCCGCTGTCGGTGTCGTGAATGGCAAAATCAACGCACATTCCTCTTGAAACAAATTGAGAGGAACAGTATTCACGGACAAGCCGGATCTGTTCCTCTCTGGATAATTCTATGGGGAGTGCTGCGTCAATCTCTCTGGCAAGCTGGGCGTTCCCGGCTTTCTCGTAAAGCTCCACGCTGTTCCACAAGGTTGAACGGTCAGAGAAAGAGGGCGGGGCATGGGGCGGCAGTAGGATTTCCGTATGGACAACGCCGCGCTTGCGGGTGTAGTCATGGGTCATTCCGTCCCACTCGTTTGTGATTTTCTCGCCGCTTCGATAGGCGGCTGCGGCAACGG
>NZ_JAOQKF010000014.1:6333-17050 GCF_025567565.1 Muriventricola aceti
TTCCCGCCCTCGGTGCGTTTTTTCAGATAAGCCCGCGCTTCCTCGCTCGTCAGGGCAAGCCGGAGAAAGGCGGCGGCTTCCTCATCGGTCATGGTCTTGGCTTCCGGCACAATGCTCTCAAAGACTGCGCCTCGGACGACCAGCCGGTGGCTGCGCGTCCGGCGTTCCTCTTGGGATAACTTTTGCCGCAACACCTTTTCCCGATTTTCAAGCTGCCGGATTTTCTTCTTCCCGTCCTCAATCTCGGCTTGCAATTCCTCGCGTTTTTTTTCTCTCGGTTTCGTCATGGGTGGTCACTCCTTTCTACCTGTCGGCATAGAAAAAGGACAGTCGATTTCCTCGGCTGTCCTTTTGATTAGGGTGTTTGGTTTACTCCGTTCTGCTCAATAAATGGGAATATTAAATATCAATACGCCCTTTAATACATTCCTATTAAAACATCAGCTTCGATTGTCAAATGTGTGAGAGTACGCCAATCAACGCAATCTTTTTCAACGCAAAAGAGAAGCGGCGTCATTTCAATAAACGACATTCTTTGTTCTGATGACAACTGTACGGTGGCTGAAACCGTTTCTCTTGAAATGGTTTTAAGATATTTCTCAAAATATTCAACGACAGACTCATTTGAATAATCTGGATTTTTCAAGTGTGCTTGCACTTTAGTCCTGATTTCCCTCAAATGATTTTTCGTAGGAATTACTTTCACAACATATCCGTTAGGAGATAGCAATCGCTGAAATTCTTTGTAGTGTGCAGGCGAAAATATGTCTAAAATACAATCCATACTTCCGTCTTTCAAAGGGATTTTTGATAAGTCAGTAACAAACCACTTCACTGCTTTGCGCTTGTCTTTTTTTGATGCAATCTGTATTGCCTCCCTTGACAAGTCAAAGGCAAAGATGTTTCGTTCTGTTCTTTGCTGTATCTGCCTTGCATAGAAACCCTCGCCGCAACCAACATCTAAAATGTTTCTTATAGATGGCGTATCAGAAATAAACTGTATGATTTTCTCCAACACAACATCATACATGCCATACTCCAAAATTTGGTGCCGGTTGTCAAAAGACCGCTTGCTGTAGTTGGTTTTGGGCGATGATTTTAACAACAAATTTACATACCCATATCTTGAAATATCAAAGCAATGTCCATGTCTACAAATTAGGCTATTGCCTTGTATATCCATTGATTTTGTGCAAATTGGGCATTGAAAATAAACCTTGCTGTCTGCAAAGCGTGATAAATTATTATTCATTTGTTTTTCCTCCGTAATTACATCTCTGCTTCAATAAGCGAGTTATGCAATACGGATAACCGCAACATAACTCGCGGTTTTATCTTAATCTCATAAATGTAACCATTGTGTTGTCCTCCAATCAATTCCGCAGTATTACTCTGCTTTTAGAAAAAGTATAGCACAAAACTATGAACATTTCAACTCTATTTCAGCCTGTCGGCGACGTTGCTCTCTCTGGCATACCGCCGCGCCGCTTCCCGCCGTTCCTCGCTGTATGGGGCGGTCAGACGGAAAGAGAAGCGGCCTTTCTCAATGTCAAACTCCATGCAGCCCGTTTCCGGGTCTGCGTCAGTCTGCTGGCAGATCGCCGGATAACGGCGGCTGTATGCAAGCAGACGCTTTTTCAAGGCGGTGTTGTGGGTGCGGATATGGATAAGGGGGTCTTTCTCGTCAAACCAAATATCGGTGGTCTTTTCCTGCTTGGTAAGCCCTGTTCTCATGCAAACTCCTTTCTGTGCCCCTGTTACGCAATAGGGGCATTTTTCGGGTGTTTTCTCCGGCTCTTGACTTGGAGAAAACGGCGTTTTTGACGATAAAAACCGCCCGGACGTGGAATGTATCGTCGGGGCGGCTGTTATCGCAAGATTTCCGATTTTTCCGGCTCTTGACCGTCAGACGCAGATAAACACGAACTGTCGGCAAGTATCGTCTTGAGCAGCTTGTCGCGGAATGTTTCTGTGCTGCTGTGATTGAAAAATAACTCCGCAACAATAGTCTGCCCGTTTCTCTGCGTCGTGATGATACTGTCGGGGGTCTGTTCTGCCATAGGCAGCTCCTTTCTCCGGGCACAAAAGAGGGACTTCCCGTAGCCGGAAAATCCCTCTTGGTTGTCGGTTATTCTGTTTTACTGTGCGGGCTGTGCGGCGGCGGTCTGCGCCTTTCTCCTTGCCCGGTATTCCCGCGCCTTGATACGCTCATACTCCCGCTGCTTTTCAAGGTTTCGCGCCCGGTACTCCCTTGAATACTTCCGGTGGTAGGCGCGGCTCTTTTCCTTTTTGGCTTCTTCGATTTCTTCCCGCATTTGCCGGATTTCCTGCTCTGTCGGCTCTGCAAGCTGCGTTACTTCGTTCTCAAATCTGCCGATATAGTTGAAATATATGCTGATGTGCTGGATTGCGTATCTCGCCCTTTTCTGGTCGCGCTCATGCACTTCAATCCTGCTGATAAACTCGTTGAGAATGGCGGGGGTGAGGTCAGTAAAGGCGGCATGGCGTTCCGTCAGCTTCAAAAACTTCTGCGCCCGTCCTCCCGCGTTCTCATAAGCGGATAGCTGCTCTTGGAGTATGGAAAGCTCCGTTTTCAATGCGTAGTATTCTTCTGAATACTTCTGCGACATTTGCTCGTAGCGGTCTTGCGGGATAGTGCCGAGGGCGTTGTCCTCATAGAGCTTGTTCAGCACCTTGTCGATCTGTTCAAGGCGCGTCGTGATTTGTGGGATACGCTTCTGCTGCTTTTTGGTCTGGTCGGTCTGCTGCATGGCAAGGTTCTTTTTCACTAAGGCTTCAAACTCCGCCCGGTTGCTGATAGAATAGTCCTCGATTTTCTTCAGCACTTCCGCGACGGTCTGCATGAGCAAGTCCGCGTCAATGATGTGCGGGGAATGGCATTTGGGGTTTTTGGCTTTTCCCTTGTGGTACTCGCTGCAATAGGCAACGTGCCGCTTGCCGCCGTTTCTGTAATCTATGCGGATGTGCATTTTTGCGCCGCAATCCTTACAGAAAAGCAAGCCCGACAAAGGGTGGATTTCCCCGTCCCCGTTGGGGCGTCTGACGGGCGCGTTTTCCAAAATCCGCTGTGCGGTTTCAAAGTCGGCGCGGTCAATAATCGGCTCATGCACATTTTCGGTTATCTGCCATTGGCTCCGGTCTACATAGTGGTTCCGCTTGTCCCGGAAATGCTTTGTAGTCTTGAAGTTGACTACATCGCCGCAATACTCCTGCCGTGTAAGGATATGGGTCAAAGTGGCTTTGTTCCACTTGTAACGGTTATCCTCATTGAGCGCCCTGTTTTTGCACGTTCCCCGCCCGCGCTCTTTCATGTAGAATGTGGGCGTTGGGATTTGCGCCTGCGTCAGATATACGGCGATTTGGTTGCGGTTTTTCCCGTCCAGAAACAGGCGAAAAATCAAACGGACAACTCCGGCGGCTTCCTCGTCGATTATCCAAAAATCCTTGTTGTCCGGGGATTTGACATAGCCATAGAGAGCTTCGGTGGCAATCGGCTTTCCACTCATGCCCTTCGTCTTAATGCCGGTCTTTACTTTCTTGCTGATGTCCTTTGCGTACCACTCCGACATGATGTTGATAAAGGGCGCAAACTCCAATGTGTCGGGCTTCTCGCTGTCTATCCCGTTGTTGACCGCGATAAAGCGCACATTGTTCCGTCTGAATATCTCCATAGCGTTGCCGACTTGGAGATAGTCGCGCCCCCAGCGGGTCATGTCTTTCATAATACACACGCCGATTTTACCGTTTTCTACGTCCTCTATCATGCGGGAGTAGGCGGAGCGGTCGAAAAATCTGCCGCTTTCATCGTCGTCAATGTAGTGCCGGATATTCGTCAATTTTAGCTGTCTGGCGTAGCTTTCCAAAAACTTCTTCTGGTTCTGTATGGAGTTGCTTTCGCCGCCGTCCCTGTCCTCGTCGCCTACGGAAAGGCGGGAGTAAAGGGCTGTGATTTTGTTGTAATCATTCATGTGCATATCCTCCTGTGCGTCCATGTAGAGTTCTTTACACTTAAGATTATGCACTCCATCGGGCAGAGCCGTACTCCGCGCCCTTGCGGTATTTCTTTGCGTTTTTCCCTTTGACATAGACAATCAAGCGGATAACCACCGCGCCTACAATGCCAACAAGCAAATCCAGCGGGTACACGCTCGGCAAGGCGTTTTCAAATGCTGCGGAAAATCCTTTTGTGATATTCAGTATCTTTGCGGATATATCCGCGCCGGGGGCAAGTCGCACCGCCTGTCCGACTTTATCAAAGAGATAGACAAAGAACACATAGGGGATATTCGGAAGTATCAGCTTTTTGTAGTTTATTTGCTTCATATCTCGCGCCCCCTGTCTATTTTCTTTACCTTGTCGCGGGCGGCGTTAAGCTGCTTCGCCTTGTCCTTTGCAGCGGCAAGGGCTTTGCGGATAGAGGGCTTTTTATCCCGGTTCAGCTTCTTTGCGGAAAACTCTTGAAATGCTGCGGTCATAACGTCCGCGTCCCGGCCTTTGAAAAACACAAGGTAACGGGTCTGCTCGCCCTTAACCTTTTTCAGCGAAAAATCTATGTTGTATTTCTTCGCCGTACTCTCAAAGGCTTTAATATTGCTGTCGGTGATCTCGATGTTGGAAACGCCCGCGTTCTGCTTCATAAGCTGGCGCATGGTCTGTTTCCCATGCGCGGGCTTGCTTTTCTGCTCCAAAAACTTTCGGATTGCTTTCTGCAACGCCTGTTCGGTAAGCCGCGCCGCGCCTTTTCCCACTTTGACGTATAGGGCAATCGTTTTTTGGGTTACTTCCTCCTGCAAGGTATCAACTCCTTTCCCGGTAAAGTGTGGCTATGCTCATTCGCCGCCGTAAAAATCGTGATTGACAAGGGCGGTATAGTAGCTGTCAATGGTACTCGGCGCGTTGAACAGCACCGCTTTTAGATACTGCTTGATATTGCGCACTTTGGTTGTGTTTTCCCTCATGCAGTCCAAAACAAATTCAATATGGCTGCTGTTCAGCTTCAAAAACTTGGATTTGACAAGTTCGGCGGGGTAGTCGTCCCCGGCAATACGGATTGTCTTTCGGGCTGTGCAGACGGTTTCCAGCATAAGGTCAACAATCTCATTTAGGCGGTCTGCGTCGATTTTACAGTTTTGAATGAGATGGTCGTATTCGATATTGTCCTTGATAATCTCCCTGTAAATCTCTACTGCGCTATTGCTTTTCGCTTCCGTTCTTTTCCTTTCCGGCGGCGTAGCCGCTTCGTCCTGTGCAAAGGGCAAGGGGTTTGGGGAATGGAAAGGAATGGAATGGGTACTTGATAAATCAGTAATTGATTGTTCTTTACTTGATATATCTTTATTTAATTGCGTTGGATTTTCCAACGTAGGTTTTTCCAACGTTGGATTATCCAATGTTGGATTTTCCAATGTTGGATTTTCCAATGTTGGATTTTCCAATGTAGGGTAATCCGATATAGACGGCTGTTCGCCGCTGGTAGCTGCTTCCGGCTCTCGCGGCTGCGGCTGCTCGTATATGACATAATCCGCGCCCCGCAAGCGTCCTTTCTCGTCGCGCTCCCGGCTGCGCACGATATATCCGGCTTTTTCGAGTTCTTTTACCGCTTCGCGGATTGCGTCGATCTTCTCGCGGTTGATGTGAGATAAGCCCGCAAGGGTATAATCCCAATCTTCGGGCAAAGACAGCATTTGCGAAAGCAAGCCTTTTGCCTTTAAGGTGAGTTCCTTATTGCGCAAGTGGTGGTTGCTCATAACGGTATATCCCGTATTGCGTTCCACTCTGAAAACTGCCATGTTTCATCACTTCCTCTCTTGGTCTGCGTGGAATATTAGAAAGCCGTTTTCGGCGGTTTTGGTATTGCAGTATGCCTTTGCCGTTTTTGTGTCTGAAAAGCCTTGTATTGCAAGGGCTTTTTCGCGCCTAACGTTCCACGTTACCGCCTGTTTTCGGGCATAAAAAAACCGCAACTCTTTTCAAGCTGCGGCGACATATCCTACTCACTTAAAAACGCCATATCAAGGCTTGTCCAACCTTGCTACGGCGTTTTAGGTGTAATTATAGGGGTTGTTTAATTGTCTTTAATGTGCTGAAAGCCGCATGGTTACGGCATTTTCCTTGTTGTGCATATATTGACGGGGCAGTCGGGCCAGTCGGCCCGGTGGGGCCTTCCGCTCCGGTAGCTCCGGTAGCGCCAGCAGCACCAGCAGCGCCAGTTGGACCAGTCGGGCCGGTCGGGCCCGCAGGACCAGCGGCACCCGCAGGGCCGGCAGGGCCAGTTGGGCCAGTAGCGCCGGCCGCTCCGGCAGCGCCAGTGGCCCCGGTGGCTCCAGTCGCCCCTACAGGACCCGTGGGGCCGGTAGGGCCTTGGACAGACACCAACTCAAAGTCAGCGGATGTGCCGGGAGTACCGCTGGGATTGGCGATCCGGGCCCGGTACAGGCTGCCGTTATAGGTCACAAAGTCCCCCTGGGCATAGGGTGTGCCTAGCGCGAATGTGGTCACAGTTTCCAGCCCCTCGCCAGCGGGGCCGGTGGGACCGATGGGGCCGGCGGGACCCTGAGCGCCAGTAGCGCCAGTGGCACCGGTTGCGCCGGCAGGGCCAGCAGGACCAGTGGGACCGGTCGGGCCGGTCGGGCCGGCGGGGCCCTGGGCGCCGGTAGCTCCGGTGGCACCAGTTGCACCCGTAGCGCCAGTCGCGCCAGCAGGGCCAGCAGGACCAGCGGGGCCAGTAACGCCGGCTGGGCCGGGGATTCCCTGAGGTCCGGTGGGGCCAGTGGGACCAACGGGACCAGGATAGCCCTGGGGTCCGGTCGGCCCGGTGGGGCCTACCATGGACGGGAAGGGAGGAGGACAGGGGCAGGGAGGCGGGCAAGGGGGAGGACAAGGAGTGGGGCAGCAGGAAGTAGAGCCGGACTGACCGCAGCCACAGCCGCAGCTGGAGCTGGTGCCGCCGTTCAGATAGGCGACCACGCCGTCCCGGCGATTCTGCTCCCACTCAGAAGCACAGTATCTTCTCATAAGACGCTCCTTTGCACGGTAAAAAATGGGTGTGGCGATGCCACATTCCATCCTATGCTGAATCAACGCGCCTGTGCGCGGCCTGTCAAATGGGCAGGCCGTCCTCTCCCGCTCCGGTCTTTACAGCCCTCTGTTTTTCTGTCATAATAAGAGCATATTCAAGGGGAGGGACGCCCATGAAACGATATGTCATCGCCCTGGACCAGGGCACCACCAGCAGCCGCTGCATTCTCTTCGATCAGGATCAGAATATCGCGGGGGTGGCGCAGCGGGAATTTTCACAGATATACCCCCAGCCCGGCTGGGTGGAGCATGACCCCATGGAGATCTGGTCCAGTCAATACTCCGTCCTCACCGAAGTGCTGGCCCAGGCCGGCGTTTCTCCTGATGAGGTGGCTGCTATCGGCATCACAAACCAGAGGGAAACGGCCATCGTGTGGGATAGACATACCGGGCGGCCGGTCTACAACGCTATCGTGTGGCAGTGCCGCCGCACCGCCCCTCTGTGTGAGAAGCTGAAAAAGGACAAGGAGCTCACCCAGTATATTCAGGACCGCACGGGACTGCTCATTGACGCCTACTTCTCCGCCACCAAGGTCAAATGGATACTGGAGCATGTAGAGGGAGCCTGGGAACGGGCCCAGGCGGGCGATCTGCTCTTTGGTACAGTGGACAGTTGGCTGGTGTGGAAGCTGACAGGTGGAAAGGTCCATGTCACCGACCGGACCAACGCAAGCCGTACCATGCTCTATGACATCCAAAACCTCTGCTGGGACACCTGTATCTGCCGCACCCTGGACATCCCCATCTCCATGCTGCCCCAGGTCCGAGACTCCAGTGAAGTGTACGGCACTGTCAATCTCCAGGGGGTGGAGGTACCCATCTCTGGCATCGCCGGCGACCAACAGGCCGCCCTCTTCGGTCAGACCTGCTTCTCCTCCGGTCAGGCGAAAAACACCTACGGCACCGGCTGTTTTCTTCTGATGAACACCGGTGACCAGTTGTGCCGAAGCCGGAACGGGCTGTTGTCTACCATCGCCATCGGCTTGAGCGGAAAGGTCCAGTACGCTCTGGAGGGCTCCGTATTCGTAGGCGGCGCCGTCATCCAGTGGATCCGGGACGAGCTGCGCTTCATCTCGGAGGCCCGAGACGCGGAGTATTACGCCTCCAAGGTTCCGGATACCGGCGGGGTCTATCTCGTCCCGGCCTTCACCGGCCTGGGTGCTCCCCACTGGGATATGTACGCACGGGGTGCCCTGGTGGGACTGACCCGGGGCACCACCCGTGACCATATCATCCGGGCGGCACAGGAGTCTATCGCCTATCAGGTGGCGGACTTGGTGGATGCCATGGAAAAGGACACTGGGATTGCCCTTCGGGAGCTGAATGCTGATGGCGGGGCCAGCAGGGACCGTTTTCTAATGCAGTTCCAGGCTGATATTCTGAACAAATCCGTCTGCCGGCCGGCCATCCGGGAGACCACCGCTCTTGGCGCGGCCTATCTGGCCGGCCTGGCTGTGGGGGTATGGCGGGATCTAGACCAAATCCGTGCCCTGCGCACCCTGGATCAGCGGTACGACCCGCATATGGAGGCAGATACCAGGCAGCGGCTGCTGCGCGGCTGGCACAAGGCCGTAGGACGCAGCTTGGACTGGGAGGAACACGATTGACATGGGCTTAAATACGCCACGGCTGGAGACAGAGCGCCTAATCCTGAGGAAATTTACACAAAACGACCTGGATGCCCTTTTCTCTATTTTCCGTGATGAAGAAGCAAACCGGTTTTTGCCCTGGTACCCGCTGCATACCATGGAGGAGGCCAGATCTTTTTTCCTGGAGCGGTATGCGGCCTCCTATGGACAGGAGCGGGGCTACCGGTATGCCGTTTGTTTCCGCTCCGACGACATACCTGTGGGATACGTCAACGTGGCTATGGACGACAGCCACGACCTAGGGTACGGCCTTCGTAATGAGTTTTGGCATCAGGGCATCATTACCGAAGCCTGCAAGGCCGTTATACAGCGGTTGAGAGCGGATGGCATTCCCTATATCACCGCCACCCACGACCGGAACAATCCCCGGAGCGGCGGCGTGATGCAAAATCTCGGCATGAAATATCAATACACCTATGAGGAGTTGTGGCAGCCTAAGAATATGCCGGTTGTCTTTCGAATGTATCAGTTGAACTTGGATGGGCAGACAGACCGGCAGTACAAAAAATATTGGGAAGCCCACGACCATCATTTCATTGAATCCGCCCTGTAAGAAGGGGCGGATACCACAGGCAGGAGTGATACCTATGTTACCCCCTATTGAAATCCCTACCCTGCTATTCTGGGAGAATGGCAATACCTGGTATGGCAGTAAAGGACAGGCCCGCTTTTTTATTCAGCCCGTGACCCACGAAGCTGCCCCAGATACCCCTGACGCACCCTCTCATACCACCCTGGACATAGAGTTCTGGAGGGGTCCGCTGACCAAAGCGTTGAGCCATATCTGTTCCACCGCCTCTTTCCCCCTTAGCGGGGAGGGGCTGGAGCAGACCGTCCAGTGGCTGGAGGAGCAGGCCGCGATAGTAAACGAAGAATAAGGAGAGCAACAATGGAAGCCTTTCAATTTTATTCCCCTACACAGATCATTTTCGGGCGTGGTACTGAGGAGCAGGTTGGAGAGCAGATCGCCCGCCGAGGGGGCTCCCGGGTGCTGGTGGTCTATGGCGGCCAGAGCGCTGTCAAAAGCGAGCTGCTGAGTCGGGTCCTGGCCTCTCTGGAGCAGAGCGGGCTGTCCTGCGACACGCTGGGTGGTGTAAAGCCAAATCCCAGACTCAGTCTGGTATTATCCGGCATCCAGCGGGCGGAGGCTTTTCAGGCCAACTTTCTGCTGGCCATTGGAGGTGGCAGCGTCATCGACACGGCTAAGGCCATCGCCGATGGAGTCGCCAACCCGGAGCTGGACCTGTGGGATGACCTGTGGATGAAAAAGGTCCCTCTGGAGCGGTCCCTGCCTGTGGGGGTGGTATTGACCATTCCCGCGGCCGGCAGCGAGAGCAGCGACTCCGCCGTTCTGACCAAGGATGACACCCTGGAAAAGCGAGGGCTTGGTTCCGATCTGCACCGTCCCCGGTTTGCCATCCTAAACCCCGATCTCACCGCCACCCTGCCCCGCTATCAGGTGGCCTGTGGCGTGGTGGACATCATGTCGCACACCATGGACCGCTACTTCAATCCCATCACCACCAACCAACTCACCGACGAGCTGGCGGAGGGGCTGCTTCGAGTGGTCATTTCCAGCGGCCGGCGAGCCATGGACCATCCCGGCGACTACCAGGCCATGAGTGAACTGATGTGGGCCGGTTCCCTGTCCCACAACGGCCTGACTGGTCTGGGCGGGAAGAAGGACTTTGCCCCCCATCAACTGGGCCATGAGCTTAGTGCCCGGTTCGATTCTGCCCACGGTGCCACCCTGTCTGCCGTTTGGGGCAGCTGGGCCCGCTACTGTCTGGATGCCGATGTGTCCCGCTTCGCCCGGTTCGGTGTCAAGGTCTGGGGATTGGACCCCACCGGCCGCACAGAGCGAGAGCTGGCTTTATCCGCCATCGATGCGACTGTGGATTTCTTTCACTCTTTGGATATGCCAACCTGCTTCTCTGAGTTGGGCTGCGGCCTCCAGTCTGAGAAGGAGC